>JAISRI010000022.1 GCA_031273735.1 Helicobacteraceae bacterium | reverse complement strand
GCGGTTGATATTCGCGCTGAAAGTCCGACTTTTGGCAAGCATATTTCCGTAGAACTTTCGGGCGAAAATAAACGACAACTTTTTATTCCGCAAGGTTTTGCGCACGGCTTTGTAACGCTCTCGCCAAGCGCGATCGTGCAGTATAAAGTCGATAATTATTATTCAAAAGACTGCGAACGCGGCATTATTTTTGACGACCCCGCGCTTGCAATCGACTGGATCTTGCCTCGCGAAAAATTGATCCTATCCGATAAAGACCAAAAACAGCCTCCGTTTGAGACGATTTGACGTTCCTTAAGTTTTAATAAGCGACAATTCCGCTTGACGTTTGTCATACGCGCATATTAAAGTTTAAGCAAAAAGGCGGACAGAAATGCCGAAAACATTAATTGTCGGCGTCAACGGACAGCTTGGGCGCGAGTTGCATAATTTATTACGCGATAGCATTGCGGTTTCACGCGACGCGCTGGATATTACAAACGAAAACGCTACGCTTGAATATATTAAAGCCAATCAACCCTCTTCGATCGTCAATTGCGCCGCTTATACAAATGTAGATTTTGCCGAAAACGCTGGAAAAGAGGCGGCTTACGCCGTTAATGAAAGCGGCGCTCGCAATTTAGCAAACGCGGCTAAAGTACTTGATATTCCATTTATACATATCTCTACCGATTTTGTCTTTAACGGCGATCGCTCGACGCCATATTCCGAAGACAATGAAACGTCGCCAATAAACGTTTATGGAAAAAGTAAATTGGCGGGAGAAATAGCGGCATTAAAAGCGCATAAAAAACAATCATAATCCGAACAAGTTGGCTATATAGCGAATATGGCAAAAACTTCGTAAAAACAATTTTGCGTAACGCGCAAGAACATGAATCTTTACGCGTAGTCTTTGATCAAATCGGTTCTCCAACTTATGCGGCGGACTTGGCAAAGGTTCTAGCGTATAATATATTGCCTAACGCTCGCGAAGGGTTTGGCGAAATCTTTCATTACTCTAACGAAGGCGTTGCGAGTCGGTATGATTTTGCGCGCGCCGTCGTTAGAAAAACCGGGCGCGAGATATGCGCGATCGAACCCATAGAAACGCGAGATCTTGCGCCGACCCCGCTTGCCGCTCGTCCCGCGTTTAGCGTGCTGAATAAACGGAAGATAAAAGAGGTTTTTGGTTTGAGCGTCCCGCATTGGCAAAGCTCCCTCGCCGTATGCGTCAAACGACTGAAAAGATTTGGTACAAGCGTCTAAAACAATCGCTCTTTCAGGACTAATAGGCAATAATTGCGTTAGAGCATTCGCGTTTGACGGGAGTTTGGCTTGACAAAAGAAACTATAAAGATACTTAGATAATGAGCGAACAAGCGATAAAAACCATTCTGATTACGGGCGGGGCGGGATTTATCGGCTCCAATTTTATACCGTATTTTTTAGCGAAATATCCCGATTATCGCGTCGTTAATTTAGATAATCTTACATACGCGGGAAATATGGAAAATCTAAAAGAGATCGCGGATAGTCCGCGCCATATTTTTATTCGCGGCGATATTTGCGATCGCCCACTATTAAAAGATATATTTATGCGCTACGAGATCAAAGGCGTTATTCACTTTGCCGCCGAAAGTCATGTCGATAATTCGATCGAAAAGCCGGATATTTTTATTCATACAAACATAGTCGGAACGTTTAATCTCATCGAAGCGGCGCGAAATTATTGGTTTAATAACGGCTACGAAGAAAGCCGTTTTCATCATATTAGCACGGACGAAGTCTACGGATCGCTAGGCAAAGAAGGGCTTTTTAGCGAAAGTTCGCCATACGCGCCAAATAGTCCGTATAGCGCCAGCAAGGCTTCTTCCGATATGATTGTCCGCAGTTATTTTCACACTTACAAACTTAACGCGATTATCACAAATTGTTCCAATAACTATGGAGCAAAGCAACATCAAGAAAAACTGATGCCTACTATTATCCGATCCGCGTTAAGTAATAAACCTATACCTATTTACGGCGACGGAAAAAATATCCGCGATTGGCTATATGTAACCGATCATTGCGAGGGAATCGATCTAGCGTTTCATAAAGCGCAAGCGGGAGAAACATATAATATAGGCGGCAAAAACGAAAAAGAAAACTTAGAGATCGCGATTAAAATTTGCGAATTATTAGATATTTCGCGCCCTAAATCAAGCGGTAGCTATAAAGATCAAATATCGTTTGTTAAAGATCGCGCCGGACACGATCGCCGTTACGCTATCGACGCGACAAAAATTAAAACAAAATTGGGTTGGAAAGCAAAAGAGACATTTGAGAGCGGAATGATCAAAACCGTAAAATGGTACTTAGAGAAAAGGTTTATATGAACGCTTCATTCGCTCATTTTATCTTTATTCGTTTTAGCGTGCCAATTGGCTATATAAAAGAGGGCATTACGATCGACGAAACATGGCTAAAATATCGCTGGGAAATCTTTAATCGCATTACTCTGCCTTCGTTAAAAAATCAAACCAATCAAAACTTTAGGATTTTGATCTTTTTTGATAAACGATCGCCGCAATGGTTGATCGACGAAAACGAAAAAACCGCTAAAGGATATAGTAAATATATTCCATTTTATGTCGAATCGT
>JAISRI010000191.1 GCA_031273735.1 Helicobacteraceae bacterium | reverse complement strand
CCCCTCGTGCGCCGTTAATCTAGCAAGCGCCGAAATGCCGATCCCGCCAATACCGATAAAATGTATTTTTTGACTTTTTTCCATCGCGTTTTTTTTGCGCCGAACGTTTTCTGACGCTTGGCGATACCCTCTGTTTTATGTTATTGCGCGCGAAAGCATAGCGAAATCCTAATCCGACTTTTCTTTGCCGCCGCGAGGCAGGCGGTCGTTTGCGCCTTTTTTGTTATTCGCTGGTTAGCGCTCTCGCTTATTTAAGGATAGTTAATGTATTATCCGTTTCGATTTCAATTATCACTACCTTACAAGGAGTTTGCAATGGTTTCCACGTTACTGAAGGCTTCGGCTTTCTCTCTCTTGATATGCGCGAATATGTTCGCGCGGGATAACGGCGCGATCGCGGCGGATCAAACCGTGATCGCGTCTTGGACAGTTGCGAGCGATCATAAGATCGCGAACCAAACGGCGGCGATCGGACAACCGATTATCCTTGCGCAAGCGCAAACTGCTGCAGGCGAAACAGCCGCGATCGACGCGCAATCAACCGCAAGCGAAACAACCGCAAATCAACCAACGACGCGCACCGACGCAAACGCAACGCAAAGCGACAGAAGCCAAGCGCTTGGCGAAGCGGAAAGATTGGACGAAATAGTAGTAACCGCCCAAACGGGGGGGGGGGGGGCGAACCCATCGCCAACGCACTCTATAACCGATTCCCTTCGATCTGATTCCAGCATTCAATTTTCCAAAAACTCCAGAAGTTCCGCGACAGGCGGCGAGATCGCGCCTCCAAGAGTGTCAATCAGAGGAAGCCAGCACTACGAAAACAACTTTATGATAAATGAAGTTAGCAATAACAATAACTTAAATCCCAGCGGTCTTGACGTTTCCACTTGGGAGAATATGTCGGGCGAAGCGCAGTCGCTGTTTATCGATACCTCTTTGGTCGAAAGCGTAGAAACGCATACCGAAAACATTTCAGCCGAATACGGCGGTTTTACGGGCGGCGTTATTAACGCGAAATTAAAAGACGCGCGGACGGATCGCTGGCATATCATGGCAAAGTATCGTTACACCAAAGACGATTGGGCGAAGTTTCACCTCGCCGACGATCAAAAACTCATCGATAAATCCACAAGCGTGAATTATCAGCCGGAGTTTAATAAATACGAATATGCCGTAGCCTTAGACGGTCCTATTAACGACTATCTGGGCGCTATGATCAGCTACGGCAGACAGCATTCTAAAATCCCCCTGTGGTCTGAATACGACATAAACGGCACGGCGGGCGCGACGTATAAAGAACGCCGAACGCAATATAGAGACAACAAGAACTATCTTGCCAAGCTCAACACCCGCAACATCGACGGTTTTGAGGCGAGCCTAACGGCGATTTACGCGCCTTATACCGCCGCTATGTATTTTCCTGAAGCCAGAAATAGCGATTTTGATCAAAAAGGCGGCGGGCTTAATATCGCTTACGATATGAAAAACATCTTAAGTTTCGGCGCGTTGAAAAATACGCTGGCGTACAAAAAAGACGAGTATTCCGCCAACGGCGACGGTAACTACTACTACATGTGGGCAAACGCGCCCGGATACGCCAATTGGTATCACGGCGGAGGCTATGGAAGCCGCGAGGGTTATACCGGCGATCAGGCTTTTCTTGGCGACGCCGTTATCTATAAAGGCATAATCGACTTTAATAAAATAGAAACAGATTCCCTAACGCATCTGATTAAAACCGGCGTGGAAGCGGAATTCGGCAAAGCGCGATATAAAAGAGACGAGGCTTATTATTACTGCTGCGGCACACTTGATTCGGGCGTTAGCGGAAGCAAAGAGGAAGGAATTATAAGCGGCGAGCAGTGGGCGGATATCTTATATCGGTACGATGAGATTGATCATAAAAAAAGCTACGCAACGGCGGCTCTGTTTTTGGAAGACAGCATAGGTATCGATCGCTTTACTGTGCGTCCGGGCGTTAGATTTTCGACGGACACGATAACGGATAATACAAATATCGCTCCGCGATTTTTCGTTAACGTCGACGCGTTTAACAATAAAGTTGTGAATATCTACGGCGGCTATAACAGATACTACGACGCGCTGTTACTGTTCAACGCCGTTTATATGCCAAGCTATACAGTATATACAAGGACTACGGTCAACGATCCGTGGATAGCAGGTTCCCCATGGCCGGGTTGGGGCGGAAAATACTACTACACTATGGACGGAGTAAAAACTCCTTACGCGGACGAGTTTAGCGCGGGCGCGGCGCTGCACAAATGGGATGCGCTGTTTAAGCTGGACTTTGTAAAAAGAGCGTACAGAGATCAGCTAAAGCAGGAGCAAAAGACAATCGATACGGATATCTATGAGGTTAGAAACAACAACGACGGCAAAACGGATTATTGGGGCGTTACATTATCCGCCTCAAAGGAGTACGAACTGGGCGCGACAAAGCACTTTTCGGAAATCTCCGTTACGACCTCTGATTCGTCGAACAACCTAAACGGAATGAATAGTTTTTCCGCAGTGAATGAGCATTCAAACACGCATATAACCTACGACGGAGAGCTGCGAAAATATGAAGACGTCCCGTCTCCCGATTACAACGCTCCGGTAATAATAGCCTATTCGCACATTATGGAGCTAGGCGATTATCTCAATCTTGGGTTGAACGCGCGGTATGAAAAGGGAGTCGACGGATTCAGGTGGATTTCAGACGGCGGATTAACCGATCCCGACGGCAGAAACACAAAAGAGTACGAAACCAAACATTACGGCGACATATTTACCGTCGATCTGTCGGTTAATTACACCTTAAAGCTAAACGAAAACAAGCTGACCTTCGGGCTTGAGGTTTTGAACCTCCTAAACAGAAAGAACGACGCGGGTTACGCGGAAAGTTATAACAATGTCGAGGGTTACGCGATGGGTCGGCAGTTTTACGCGAATGTGAAATACGAATACTAACGCGAAACAGGCGGCGTTTCGCGCAATCGCGATCTGCCGTCTGCTATATAAAAAAAAGGACTGTTACGAAAAAGTTTCGCATTAAAAAACTCTTGTATTATATTCATTTGGCGTTAGGGCTTGCGTTTTGCGTAACGATCGCGATCGTAGGCGTTACGGGCGCGCTGTACTCTTACGCGGACGACATAATGGATTATGAAAGAATACGATACATAAGCCCTTATAAAACAGCAGGAGTTAGAGCGTTGAACGCGGAGGAGATAGGCGCACAGTTTTTAGCGCAGAAACCAAACGCGTCGATTCGGTTTTTCTACGCGACAAATCTAAAAGACGATCTAAAGCATATAGCGATTTACGCGGTCGAAAACGAACAATACGGCTACTATGAAATAAATCCATACAGCGGCGAAATCATAACAGACGGCGCAAAGAGCGTCAAATTTTTTACCGCCGTTATGACGCTTCACAGGTTTTTGAGTTTCGAGGGAATGAGCGCAATCGGTAAACATATTGTCGCCGCGACAGCGGTTGCTATTATCGTTTTGTCGATCAGCGGGATTTTACTCTATCTGCCGAGACTCAAAAGAGATCTGTTTAAGAGTCTAAGAATCGAACTTAAATCCAAAGGCTATAAGTTTTGGTATCAGCTTCATTCAGTAATCGGCGTTTTTACTCTTGTTTTTGTTTTAATCATGTGCTTGACGGGGCTGTGGTGGTCGTATGAGTGGTATAGAAATTTCTTAAATCAATTAGCTGGGGTCGAGAGCGTAGCTTACGCGCTGAACGAGGATAAAGAAATGGCAAGCGGCGATCCGCGCGAGCTGCAAAAAACGATTGACGCGGCTAAGGATATGATAAATAACTGCGCTGCGTATTATATTCGCGTCCCTTTTAAGAATGAGCCTTACGAGCTGTCTTATAGTAATGTTCGTTATGGCGCTTATAATATCCTTAAGATCGACGCTCAAAACGGCGCGATCATTTCGCAAGAACTATACAAAGACAAAACTATCGGACAGAAACTGATACAAAATATCTACGCCCTGCACAGCGGGCAATTTTTCGGCGAGATTGGCAAAGCGCTATGGTGCGTATCGTCGTTATCGATGGCGCTGTTCGGCATAAGCGGCGCCATTATGTTTTACAAAAGGACAAAGCGAAAAAGAAGCGCCGCTAAAGCGCAAAGCGTCGAAAGAGCGGCGACGCTCGCAAGCCTCCGCGAAGGCGCAAAGAACGAATATAATTAAAAAGGCGCGGCGCTTACGGCAGATCGTGCGCGCTCGCGATAATAGCGCGATTAAGGTTTGTTTATGCTATTTACGCGGCGAAAAGCATTCTCAATCTGTTTAGCGCTTCGATTGTTTCGCTCTCTTCATAAACAAGCGCAACGCGCAAAAATCCAAGCGGATTTTTACCTCTTGAAAGAAACGTTCCCGGCAAAACGCATAGCGCTTGATCCCTGTATAGCTCTTGCGCCGCTTTTAGATCGTCGTTTACCGCTATCCATAAATAAAAAGTCGCGCTCGGCGCGTCGATATTAAGTATTTTTCGCGCCAACTGCATATTCTTTGCGTATTTCAAACGAATCTCGTCGCTATGCTTATCGTCTAGCCACGCATAAGCCGAAGCGATCTGAAGCGGAACGCCCGAAGTCGCGCCCGCATACGATCGATATTTGGCGTAAACGTGCAATATATTTTTATCGCCCGCCACAAAGCCGCTTCTAATTCCTGCGGCGCTACTGCGTTTTGAAAGCGAGTTCATCACGATTATATTTTTAAACTCGGCGTTTCTAGCTTTTATCGCC
>JAISRI010000190.1 GCA_031273735.1 Helicobacteraceae bacterium | reverse complement strand
TATGTTAGGTTTTTAATCTGTTTTGTTCGACGGACACTCTTGAAAGTAGTCGACGTATTGAATCTCGTCTTTATTAAACGCTTTTCCATCGCCCCATTTGCCGCCAACGCACTCATTTTGTCTCATTTCGTATGAGCATAATAAACCGCCGTCTTCTTTGTATTGATATTGCGTTCCGTGAAAACGATATCCGCTAGAAGGTCTAAACGATATTACATAACGGTATTGTTGGAGCTTGGCAAGTTGTCCGTTTTTATGATATATTTTTTGGGTCGCTTTACTAGCGTCGCGGCTATACTCCAAAAATAGCGCGCCGTTTTTGGAATACTCTACTTTTATACGATCGCCTTTATAACTCTCTTTAGCCGAAACCGATTCGTTTTCCTTAAAAGACTTGTAGTAGTTTTCTGCTCCATTATTATTAAATAGCCTGAACGCCTTTAACGCGCCGCTTTCAAAATACTCTTTTTCAAAACGTTTTATGAAATTTTCTTTATAGTTAATTTCGCCCTTAAGCGTGCCGCTTTCATAGTAGGATTTGGTATCGATTGTATTGCCGTTGTCGTAGCGAGTTATCTCTCGTATCTTTTTTGCGTTGTAATAAGATATCCGCTCGCCGTCTATCTCGCCATTTTTATATGGCGTAATCTCGACTACGGCGCCATTTATATACTCTTTGCTAATTCCATACGCCTCTCCTTTGATATATGGAGTTTCTGTTGTTAATTCTCCCTTCGTATAGACTTTGGATATACCCTCTATCTTGCCGTCTATATAGAAATGTTCGTATGTTTTTTCGCCGACTTTGAAACTTGCTAAGCCCTCTTTTATCCCGTTTTTGTAATTTATATCGGCGCTTTTGCCGTAGTCGTAAAAGCGCGCCATACCTTCGGCTTTGCCGCCTTTCATCGGTATGCGCGCGAGGAGTTTCATATTTTGCGCATACGCTATGAATTCGCCGTTGAAGGATGCGCTAGTTTTAATCTTATCGTTCGAGGTAGTCAAAGCCGTATATGGGTCGTAAGAGCTTTTTGTTTGATCCATTATTTTAATCGCTACGCACTCTTTATTATGGACGCATTTATATGTATCTTCGTAATCAACGGAGGATTTGAAAACGATTTCAAACTCTTGCGCATACAGGCAATTTATAGCGGCAATCGCTAAAAACGATACTGTAAGCGCTTTCATCTTTTTCCTTTAGCGCTTCAATTCGATTCGTAAGCGTTATGAAGTTGATAGGTTAAGTTGCCCGCGCCAAAACCTATTAACGCGCCTTCTTTGATCGTTTCTTTTACGCTTTGCAGGTCGGGCGCGAAGGTTGGTTTATATCGCTCGAAACGTTCGCTCAGATTTAATTCTATAGGCGTTTCGCCCGCCGCCCAAACTGGCAAAATAATAAGCCTATCTACGCCGTCAAAGCACTGAACAAAACGATCGAGATTATGCAAAGTACGCGAATACTTATGCGGTTGCCAAACGGCGGTAACGTTTTGTAGCCCCAATAACTCTTTATATTGCAACGTCGATCGCAAAGTCGCCTCAATTTCAGTCGGGTGATGTCCGTAATCGTCGATCACGACTAATTTATCCGCTCGCCGAACAATATCGAAACGTTTTTTGATCCCTTTATAATTAGATATACGTTTTCGAATCGTTTCAATCGGCAAAACTAAATTAGCGGCTAAAATCGCAAGGCTTGCGTCAATCGCGATATGAGCGCCAAAACCCCACGCAAAAAACTCGCCTAAATCTTTTAGCTCAAACGTTGTAAAAGGTTCGCCCTCTTTCAAAATAAAATGCAGATTTTTTATATCTTTGCTAGGATAGAAACGGATCGCTTCGCCTTTGTAGGTGGAAAGAAAATCGTCTTCCGCGTTTATTATCCGAGTTTTAGCAAGCGAGAGAAACTCTAAATAAGCGTTATGAAACTTATCGAGATCATAATCATAATATTCCATATGTTCAGGTTCCGCGTTGGTTACAATCGCTACGCTTGGATTTGAATGCAAAAAACTCGCATCCGATTCGTCCGCTTCAAACGCTAGAGTTTTACCCTCTACAAAACGAACGTTTGAACCAAAGTTTTTAACTTCCGCGCCGATAAGCGCGGAAGATTCTAATATGGTGGATAAAATAGCGGTAGTCGTGCTTTTACCGTGCGCGCCCGCAACCGAAAAAACCTCTTTATCGGCTAAGATACTTTTTAGCGCCTCTTTGCGGCAGAGCGTAGTAATACCGCGCTTTTTTGCTTCGATCACCTCTTCGTTATCGGTTTTGATGATCGCCGAATGGATTACTAAATCCTGATCGTTAATTGCGTTTGCGTTATGAGGCACGTTGATTTTTATGCCCTCGCCGCGCAGCTTTGCTATTAGCGGAGTTTCCGCTACGTCCGATCCGCTTACGATATGCCCCTCGTGCGCCGTTAATCTAGCAAGCGCCGAAATGCCGATCCCGCCAATACCGATAAAATGTATTTTTTTCATTTTCTCTCTCTGTTGATTTGTCGTCAAAACGTTCCTTTTATCATTGTAAATACTCTTTTAATCTATTGAGCGCTTCGATTGTTTCGCTCTCTTCATAAACAAGCGCAACGCGCAAAAATCCAAGAGGATTTTTACCTCTTGAAAGAAACGTTCCCGGCAAAACGCATAGCGCTTGATCCCTGTATAACTCTTGCGCCGCTTTTAGATCGTCGTTTACCGCTCTCCATAAATAAAAAGTCGCGCTCGGCGCGTCGATATTAAGCGCTTTTCGCGCCAACTGCATATTCTTTGCGTATTTCAAACGAATCTCGTCGCTATGCTTATCGTCTAGCCACGCACAAGCCGAAGCGATCTGAAGCGGAACGCCCGAAGTCGCGCCCGCATACGATCGATATTTGGCGTAAACGCGCAATATATTTTTATCGCCCGCCACAAAGCCGCTTCTAATTCCTGCGGCGCTACTGCGTTTTGAAAGCGAGTTCATCACGATTATATTTTTAAACTCGGCGTTTCTAGCTTTTATCGCC
>JAISRI010000163.1 GCA_031273735.1 Helicobacteraceae bacterium | reverse complement strand
TTTAATGGTTTTATCGTTTTTAATCCCCAATCATAATGACTTGACGTTGCCGAAATCAAATATGAGCCTAACGACGTTGTTCCCGTCCATTCATATTTATTTTTTGTAAATAACTCGTCGTCGTTATGTTTTTCTATTATGTCCATTATTTCTTTGTGGCTTTTTTTCAATAATTTTAGCGCTTCCTTTAATTTGGTTCCTTTATATCTCTCATAGATTCTATGGTTCAATATAGGCAATGTTTTCCATGTAACGTCTTCCGCCGGTATCGCGGGTTTTTTGCCCGACATTCCAACTTTATACCAATTCTCCATCATTAAATGCCATTCATGTAAATGACATATTACGTCGCTAATCGTTTTATCCCGATCGTTTAATTCATTATTTTTATACGTCCTATTTTTAATATCGTCGGAGAGTTCGTCTATAAAATCCAAAAGCTTATGAAAATTCGCTTCAGCAAGATTCAAAAGTTCCTTTTTGTTTATGGGTCTGGACATTTTATTCCTCTGCCGTTTTTATAAACTTGCGTATGTTAGGCAATCCTCTCTTTTACCAGCGTAAGCGCCTTTGCTTTCGCCGCTTGCAAAGCCTCCGCGCCAATTCCGCCGCCGCTTGCGAAATCGTCGCGTCCGCCGCCTTTGCCGCCAAACTCGGTTAACGTCGCTTTGAGCCATTCGCCCGCTTTGAGATTTAGCCCTTTTATACCTGCCGTTACGCTAATAGCGCCTTCGTTTTCGCTAAAAAGCATAACGGCGATTTTTTCATAACGGTTTTTCAGATCGTCTACAAGCGCTTTGGGATCGGCGCTATTAACGATATCTATAGCGATTTTTGCGCCGTTAGCGTCGATAATTTCGATCTGCCGATCGCTCCCGCTTTGCAACTTTTCGATCTCTCTTTTTTGATCTTTGTTCGCCGCTAAAAGTTTATCAACGGCGTTAATAGGATCGGGATTTTTTAAGCGCGAAACGAGTAGATCATTAGCGTTCTTAAACTCTTTTAGATAACGATAAGCGGCGAGGCTGACGACCGCCTCTATACGTCGAACCCCCGCGCTTACGCCGCTCTCTTTGACGATCGCGAATAAACCGATCTCGCTTGTGTTTTTGACGTGCGTTCCGCCGCAAAACTCCACGCTTGCCTCGCCGAAACTGACCACGCGGACAATCCCGCCGTATTTCTCGCCAAAAAGCGCCTTCGCGCCGAGTTTTTTCGCCTTTTCGATAGGCATCTCCCGCGTTTGCGACTCGATCGATAGCGCGATTAGCTCGTTGACTCGCGCCTCGATCGCCTCTAGCTGTTCTTTGGAAACCTGTTTTGGGTAGTTGAAGTCAAAACGCAAACGCTCCGCGCCGACCTCCGAACCCGCCTGCGAAGCGCCTTGCCCCAAAATCTCGTTTAGCGCGGCGTGTAGCAGGTGCGTCGCGCTGTGATGACGCGCCGTTAGCGCGCGGGCGTTGTTGGTTTGCGCCGCGATTGGCGTAGCCGCTTCGATCGCGCTTGCAACCTTGATTTTGGAGATATTCAACCCGAAGTATTTATCGGTAGTCGTTACGATCGCGGCGATTTTTTCGCCTAATTTTAGTTCGCCCGCATCGCCGATCTGCCCGCCGCTTGTCGCGTAAAAGGGGGTTTCTTTAAGTAAAACGTAGCCTTCGCTATTCGCCTCTAAGCGATCGGCGCGCTTAAAATCGGCGTCTAAGAGCGCCAAAATCTCCGTTTCGACGCATAGCTTATCGTAGCCAACAAAACGGTTCTGCCCAAACGATTCGAGCAGCGCGTGAAAATCGCCTTGCGCGCTTTTATCCCCGCTTCCCTTCCACGCCTCCTTAGCGCTCTTTTTTTGGACGCTCATCGCCGCTTCAAAGCCCGCCGTATCTAGCCCTACGCCGCTACCGCGTAGCATATCCTGCGTGAGATCGAGAGGAAAGCCAAAGGTGTCGTAGAGCTTAAACGCTATCTCGCCGCTAAAAACGTTAGGTTTTTTCGCCATCTCTTCGTTAAATAGCTTCATTCCGTTTTCGATCGTGGCGAAAAACCGCTCCTCCTCGAGGCGAATCTGCTCGCTAACCGCCGCTTGCCGTTCGGCTAAATACGGATAGCTATCTTTCATTTGATCGGCTAAAACGGCGACCAATTTGTGCATAAACGGCGATTTTAAGCCAAGCAGATAGCCGTGTCTCGCTCCGCGCCGCAAGATTCTGCGAAGGACGTAGCCGCGCCCTTCTTTGTCGAAATTGACCCCTTGCGCAAGCAAAAAGGTTACGGCGCGGATATGATCGGCGATTACGCGATGGCTTGCTCCGTTTTGGGTTTCGTATGGTTTGTCGGCGACTTTCGCGATCGCCGTTAATAGCGGCGCGAATATCGAACCGTCGTAGTTAGACGACGCGCCCTCTTTGATCGCCGTTATGCGTTCCAAGCCCATTCCCGTATCGATCGAAGGCTTTGGCAACGGGCGCAAAACCCCCTTTTCGTCGCGGTTAAACTGCATAAAAACGAGATTCCAAATCTCTAAGAAGCGAGCGCCGTCGCCGCCAAAGTAATCCTCCGCGCTATTAAAGCGTTCCGCGCCCTGATCGAAGTAGATTTCGCTGCAAGGACCGCAAGGACCCGTTTCGCCCATCTGCCAAAAGTTGTCCTTATCCCCAAAGCGTTTTACGCGCTCTTTAGCGACATATTTAAGCCAGATCGCCTCCGCTTCGTCGTCGCTTTCGTGTATGGAGACCCACAGCTTATCTTTTGGAAGCTCGACAATTTTGGTCAAAAACTCCCACGCGAAAGCGATCGCCTCCTCTTTGAAATAGTCGCCGAAGCTGAAGTTGCCCAGCATTTCAAAGAAGGTGTGATGGCGCGCCGTATAGCCGACGTTTTCTAGATCGTTGTGCTTGCCGCCTGCGCGCAGGCAGGTTTGGCAACTTGCGGCGCGAGGCGGGTTTGGCGCGGGCGTTTCGCCCGTAAAAATAGGTTTGAACTGAACCATTCCCGCATTGGTAAATAGTAACGTCGCGTCGTTTGGGCAGAGCAAAGAGGAGGCGGCTTTTGTATGCCCCTTGCTCTCAAAATAGTCCAAAAACGCTTTGCGAATATCCATTTTCACTCCAAAAAAGACGCGCATTATAGCAAACGCTATTGAAAAACTTTACGCAATCAAATAGCGCAATTTGCCGAAACTAAGCGCGCGGCAATTACGCCGATTATAAAGCGGTATCGCGTTTACATTCCGTTTAAGTTGCTAGGGTATTATAACGCCTAAAATGAATCGGGGAGTTTAAGGCGATGAGAGATTACCGCGCGGCGATCGAGGCGGGGTTTGCGCGATTTGGTTTTTTTGTAGCGGATAATCCCGTAAAAACGATCGTTTTTTCGTTCGCGATCGTTTTTGCCTTTGCGTTTAGTCTGCCGAAAGCTACGATTGACGCTTCTACGGAAGGTTTTTTCTTTCCCGACGATCCCGCGATCGTAGAATACAACGCTTTTCGAGACGCTTACGGGCGCGACGAGAAAGCGATATTGGCGATAGGCCCCGCGGATATTTTCACGCCGCAAACGATCGAAAAAATCCGCCGCGTTCATAAAAAGATCGAAGAGAGAACGCCTTATCTGGACGAGGTTACAAGCCTAATCAACGCTAGAAACACGCGAGGCGAAGGCGATACGCTAATTGTGGAAGATCTATTTGAAACTATGCCGCAAACGCAAGCCGAATGGGAAGCGCTTAAACGACGGGCGCTAAACAACGAATTTTATAAAAACCTACTAATCTCCGAAGACGGGCGCTATAGCGCGATTATCGTATCTACTTTGGCGTTCGCGTCGCAAAGCGATAGCGTCGATCTTTTAAGCGAATTTGACGCGCCGCAATCCGCGCAAAACGAGAGCGCCGATCGCGAATATCTTACCGACGCGCAAAACAGCGAGGTTGTCGAAGCCCTTCGCGCTATTCTCAAAGAGGAAAATAGCGCGGATCTGCCCATAATAATGGCGGGCAGCCCCGTAATCACCGATAGCCTTAAACGATCGATGAGCAAAGATATTCAAACTTTTATGCGTATTTTGCTGATCGTCGTAGCGGTTGTTCTATTTATTATGTTTCGCAGAATTGGCGGCGTAATATATCCGCTTTTGGTTTCAATTTTGGCGCTTCTTAGCGCTATGGGTTTAATGGCGTTTCTTGACGTATCTATTAAGATTCCGACGCAAGTTTTACCTAGCCTATTGTTAGCGGTTGGCGTGGGCGCGGCGGTGCATTTAATCGCTATCTTTTACCGCGAGATCGACGCGGGCAAAAATAGGCGCGATGCGATCTCGAACGCGATGGGACATTCGGGGCTAGCGATCGTAATGACGGCGCTGACGACGATGATCGGCATAGGATCGTTTGCTTTTGCGCGGGTTGCGCCGATTGCGGATTTGGGGCGTTTTGCGGCATTCGGCGTTTTTATGTCGCTGTTTTTGACGATTGTCGCGCTTCCCGCCGCGCTGGCGCTTACGCCCGTTAAAGCGCGGGCGCAAAACCTTTCGCCGATCGCGGATCGAATCTTACTTAAGATCGCCGATTTTGCAGTGTCAAAGGCTAAAATAATAACGATTATTTCCGCGCTTTTGATCGCTGTCTCTATCGCGCTGATTACAAAATTGCAATTAAGCCACTATCCGATAAATTGGTTTCCGAAAAATAGCGAAGTATATCGATCTTCAACTCTACTAGATAAGGTTATGAAAGGTAGCGCGAGCGTGGAGGTCGTCGTAGATTTTAATCAAACAAACGCGCTTTACGATCCCGCTATACTTTTAACGTTAGATAAGGCGCTAAGCGAGGCGCAGACTTTTGAAAGCGGGGGCTATTTTGTAGGCAAAGCGTTCGGGTTAAGCGCGATCGTTAAAGAGATCAACCGCGCTTTGAATGAAAACGACGGCGGTTTTTACTCGATTCCTACCGATCGCAATCTGATCGCGCAGGAGTTATTGCTGTTTTCAAACAGCGGTAGCGACGATTTAGAAGAGATAACCGATTCGCGCTTTTCGCAAACGCGAATTTCGCATAAAATCCCGTTTGGAGACGCTATAAAAGAAAAACCGATTTTAGATCGACTGCAAGCGCATTACAAAGCGGAGTTCCCCGAAGCGAATATAAGCGTAACCGGACTGATCGCGCTGATGGTTCGTATGATGTATGAAGCGATTCATTCGATGGCGTTTAGCTATGTTAGCGCGATCGCGTCGATTAGCGTTATGATGATATTATTGCTTGCAAGCGTTCGGCTCGGTTTACTTTCAATGCTACCGAATCTAGCGCCGATCTTAGCGGGAATGGCGATAATGGTTTTGCTCGATATTCCTTTCGATCTGTTTATGATGTTGGTAGGATCGATTATTATCGGTTTAGCCGTAGATGATACAATCCATTTTATGCACAATTTCCGCCGATATTACAACGAGTTTGGCGACGCGAAAGAGGCGACGCGGCGGACGTTTTTGACGACGGGGCGGGCGATGTGCGTAACGACCGTAGTAATGTCGTGCGGTTTTTTTGCATATTTATTCGCTACTATGACAAATATCGTTAGTTTTGGTTTTATTGCGGGCGTTTGTATTATATTGGCTCTACTTGCCGATCTGCTACTTGCTCCCGCCTTAATGACGTTGTTTATAAAATCCCAAAAAAGGAGTTTACGATGAAGAGGTTAGCGCTTGTTTTACTACTATGCGCGGCGGCGTTTGCCGACGATCCGAAAGCGCGAGAGATTATGCAAAAAGTCGACGCGAGAGACGACGGCGATCGTATGACGGCGCGAATGGAGATGATCCTGATCGATAAAAATAAAAATCAACGAGTTAGATCGTTAAAACAATTCAGACGCTACGAGGGCAAAGATAGTTATAGGGCTATCTTCTTTTTGGAACCCGCCGACGTGCGAAACACCGGCTTTTTAACCTACGATTACGACGATTCCGATAAAGACGACGACCAGTGGCTCTATCTACCAGCTCTAAAGAAGAGCAAACGTATTGCCAGCGGCGATAAATCGGGTAGTTTTATGGGGTCGGATTTTAGTTATAGCGATATGTCGGATCGCGAATTGGACGACTACGATTTTAAGCTGATCGAGGAGCGAAACGTAGGCGAACATAAAACGTGGGTGATCGAGAGCGTCCCAAGATCGCAAAAAGTTATCGACGAAACGGGTTATACAAGATCGCTTCTTCAAATTCGACAGGATAACTACGTTCTTATTCGCGCCGTTAATTACGAAACAAAGCAAGGCAGAGTAAAAATGTTGGACGTTCCAAAACTAGAGTTGATCGACGGAGTATGGCAACCGCTTGAAATGCAGATGGTAAGTAGGCAAGGAAAAGAGACGCTCCACAGCACGATTTTGCGCTTTTACGACGTTAAGTTTAATCAAGAAATGCCAGACGATCTTTTTACCTTGCGGCGTTTAGAAAGCGGGCTATAGTTTGCGTCGTTTGGCGTTTTGTTTACTGATCGCGGCTATGTTAAACGCCGACGAATTGGATATATTGGATAGCTTTGACGCGATCGAAGATTCGACCGCAATAAAAAGCGCCGAATCAAAAGACGGTTTCTTAGAGCAAAATGGTTACGTCGCGTTTCAGAGCGTTTATAATACCGACAAAAAGCGCGAGTTCAAAAGGGCGAGAATCAAAGGCGAGTTAGAGCTTAGAAAACGTTTTTTCAATTCGTGGCGAATCGCGGTTAGCGCGACGGGTTACTACGATTCGATCTATTCGTTAAACGATCGCGGCGAATATAAGAGCGAAACGCTAAAAGATTTTGAGAGCGAAATCGAGTTAAAAGAGGCTTACGTTCAAGGGTCTATTTTGCCTTCGCTAGATATAAAGATCGGTCGTCAGATCGCGGCGTGGGGCAAGAGCGACAATTTGCGCGTAACCGATATGCTAAATCCTCTCGATATGCGCGAACCCGGTATGATCGATATAGAGGATTTACGTTTGCCTACGGCTATGGCAAAGATCGATTATTATATTGGTAAATGGGATATATCGCTTTTTGCGATCCCCGAAGTTCGTTTTAGCAAACTTCCGCCGTTTGGAAGCGATTTTTATCCTTTTGGCGATATAAAAATTAGCGATACCGACAAACCAAAAGGCGCGCAATTTGCCGCCGCTTTAAGCGGTAATTTTGAAGGATGGGATATTGCCTTTTACGGCGCAAACTTATACCGCGACGAGCTTTTATCTCACGAACGCTTTGATATGCTAGGATCGGCCGCGGCTTTCGCTTTTGGCGACTGGCTGATCAAAAGCGAAGCGGCGTATTTAAGCGATCTAAAAAACGCAAACGAAAAGTTCGATCGTTTTGACGCGCTGATCGGAGCGGAATACGCGGGAATTAACGACGCGACCTTTTCGATCGAAGCGGTTTTGCGAGATCCGACAATCGACGGCGAAAAAACCGCATATTCCTACGCGGCGCGATCGACCTATAAAATGTTAAACGAAAGAGCAAATATCAACCTTCTTGTTATGCTATACGGCAAAAAAGCCGACGATGGCGCCGTATACAGATTATGGGGCGAATACGATTTGAAAGATTCGCTAAAAGCCAAACTCGGATACGCGCTCTACGACGGCAAAGAGCTTCCTTATAGCGCCTTTAAGCAAAACGATCGTATTTTTGCCGAACTAAAGTTTAGTTTTTAGATCAATTTGAGCGCCCATCTTTGCAAAAAAAGGGCGCTTATACGCTAATCATAAAAATAGTCTTTACCCTATGCTATTATTACGAGAGTTTAGGAAAGAACCGCCGTAAAGCAGTCTTGCCCAATTAGCAAATATTGCTAGATTGTGAAGCGGGAGGGGACATTAATGATCGTGAAAAAGTTTTGGGTCAATCCTACTTTAGGTATCCTCTAATCCTATCCAAACTAGGATATGAGTATGTTGAACAAGTATCTATGGGGTACGCACATCTCAGAACGTAAGTTCAAACAGGTTCTAA
>JAISRI010000147.1 GCA_031273735.1 Helicobacteraceae bacterium | reverse complement strand
ATAGAACGGCGTTTGCGGACGATCGAGCATTTTCAAGGCGCGATCGGCGAGGCAATCAAGGTTTTTTTGCGCGACAAAACTAGAATAAAAGGCGTTTTGCGCGGCGTAGAAAACGATACGATTTTAATCGATGGCGCCGCCGCTCCGATCGCCGTTAGCTCCATCGTAAAAGCCCGCGTTCTCTATTCCCCTAAACCCGAACGGGGCAAATAACAAAGCGTAGTTTTTTGCAAATAGTTTAACGCTTAAGAATTGAAAGAAAATAGGCTTCGACATTCTTTGTCATTTGCGCCGCGGAATGGCGCTCTAAAAAACGTTTACGCGCGTTTTCGCCCATGATTTTTCGTAGCTTCTCGTCGTCTAAAAGTTTAATTGTGTATGAAAGTAGTTTTTCGCCGTCGTTAGGCTCGATCAAAAAGCCGTTTTCGCCGTCGGTAATACCCTCTGGAATACCGCCCACGTTGGAAGCGATCGTGGGTTTGCCCGCCGCCATATATTCTATAACGCTAAACGGAAAACTCTCGTATGCGGTGGGCAAATAGCAAATATCGTAAAGCGCGGCAAATAGTAGCGGTCGATCGGTGTAGCCCGCGAAAATAACGCTTTTATTAACGCCGCGATCTTCGGCGATCTTTCTTAGTTTTTCCTCTTCGCCGCCTTTGCCAGCGATTACTAATTTTATATTGTTTCTCTCTCGTAAAAGCGGCGCGAAAACTTCGATTAAGAAATCAATTCGTTTTTCTTGGCTTAATCGCGCGGTTATACCCAAAACGCGATCATTTTTATCTAATTTCAGCGCCTGCCGTAACGCCGCGATCTCATCGGGCGCAATCTCTTTAGATTCTATGCCGCTATAAACAAACTTTATTTCGGTTTTGATCCAATCGCAACGCCGATAAGTAGCGTCCGCCACAGCCTTAGAGGTGCAGAAACCATGCGTAACAAACGTTTGGTGAATAAATTTTGTTTTTCGGCTTTTCGGATTAAAATCTTGCTCTCTGCCGATCCGCCGAATAAGCGGTATTTTTAATAGCTTGCAGGCAAGACCTACAGACATAATATCCTTTTCGACGTTAGCCATAACCAGATCGATCTTCTGCGACAGGATAAGAGCTAAAAAATATATTGGCGCAACAGGGTTAAAATCAAAGCCGAAGCTAATACGCCTTTGTTTTACCGACGATACGATCGGCAACGCGGGCGATCGGCGCGAAGTTACCAACGTAACTTTATGCCCGTTTTGCGCTAAATGGTTGATAACGCTCGTCGCCCATGTATTGACGCCGCCCCAATTTTTCTTAGACAACACAAAAAGAACGTTCATCGTTCGCCCTTATTATTTTTGCTTAAAAACGCGCGTTTTATTTTACGTTTAATCGCGTGGCGAAGCTCGGCAAACGCTTCGCGCATAGATAGCCAAGTAAAAGCGCGACATATATGTTCGTCATATAAGTATTTGCGCGTATTATATAAATATCTTGCGCGATCTTCTTTGGAAAATCTTTTCGCGTGTTTCAGCGCGATCGCTCTCATACCGCGATATTTTTTATCTATATTATTTGATATGCGCTCTCTATTGTTCGCCGAATAGTAGTTAAATAGCGCTTTTTGAACGCAGATCGCGTCGCCAAATTCCTTTGTTAATTTTAGCGTAAGATCGTAATCTTGACAAGCGCTTAACGTCTCGTCAAACATTCTGATCGCCTCAAGATTTTTTTTTGAAACAAATAGCATTGATCCCGCGATATTTAATCCGCTTTTTGCCAACGCTTCAAAGTTAATAATCGGCGGCTTTTTAGGGTATTTTATTTTGCCGTTATCGTAGATTCTATTATGCCACGCGCACGCAAAAGAGTATTGCGAAAGATCGAGTTTTATAAACGTCCCGATCGCCTCGGCTAATATCTCGTCGTCGTCGTCGAATAGCGATATAAATTCGCCTTGCGCCGCTACGATTCCCGTATTTCTAGCGCCGCATGCGCCTTTGGATCGAGCGTTTTGCAGGTATTTAACGCGGCTATCCTCTTTTGCTATCGCCTCTACCAACGCTTTTGTTTCGCCGCTTTTTTCGTCGTCGCATATTAAAATCTCTATATTTTTATAGCTCTGATTTTGCGCCGATCTAATAGCGCGAGGCAACAGATCTTGACGCTTATATGTGGGAATAATAATTGAAACTAGTTCCCTGTTCACAAAATTCGCTTTTTAACGCTTTTTTTAAGTTTGATAAGATTTTTTTTACCAATCGCTTTTAACGATTCCGCAAGCATAGAAAAATAACTTCTAGCTATATCAAAATCGATCCCATAATCTCGTAAATTAATATTTGTTGCGGCGACTCCGCGCATTTCGTTTGAAACGTTGGAGCCGTGTATATATTGCAAAGCGTATGGGAATTTCTTTAACTTGAACGTATTCTTGAGTTTAGTGTGATTTTTAAAAAGTTCAAAATTCAAGGGCGTTTGCGCTTTGGCTATCATAGACACAAACGGAGAGCTTGGATAATAGTATTGGGAAATCAACTCTTTTGGTTTGTCTCTAAAACATAGTAGTTTTGAAAAAACAAAGATATAGTCGTCTTGCGCGGCAAACTGCTTTTGTATCGCCGTAACAGCGTCTTTATGATACGCGTCGTCGCTATCTATTCTTGAGGCTATTAAATGCGTCCAGCCCTCTTTATCATACAGCGATTGCAAAAATATATTTGATTGATTTT
>JAISRI010000130.1 GCA_031273735.1 Helicobacteraceae bacterium | reverse complement strand
CGTTCTCGATTCGGTATCTTTTTTATCCAGCCCGCGATTAAACATATCGTTAAGGATTGGTTGTAGTTGTTTTCCGATCGTCCATTTGCTTAGGGGTTTTACTCTTCCTCCGATTATGTGGCAATTAGGCGATAAAGCGTCAAGGTCTGGCGTGATTTGCTTGACGACGTCCTCGCTTAAAAATCCTCTGTATCGGCTTTGCGTCTTGTGATCTATGATATTTACGACGCCATGCGCAAGGAGAATATCTTGCTTCTTGATAGTTAAGACGGAACTAATTCGAGCGCCCGTAGAAAGCGATAGCAAAACGAATAGATACAGCCTACGATCGCTTTTACATCTGCTTAGCAATGCGGCGCATTCGTTGTCGGTGAGATACCTTTCTCTTTCGCCGTCCTTTGGGCGCTTAACAATCCCTAGCGGATTGACTTTAATTTGTTTTTTCTTTACCGCGTGGTTAATGATAGCTTCCAAGGTAGCGATATAAATTCTAACAGAGCGCCAGTGCAACCCTTTCTCTAGTTTTTTTTTCGTGTAGGTTTCAATGTTATCCGCTGTGAGCGTTGCAACGGGCGTCTCTCCAAAACTCGGCGCAAACTCCCTCTCATATATAACGGCATATCTACTAACGTCTTTCAGTTTTCCCTTGTCTTGAAAATAAGATTCTGCGGCAAGATTTAGCGTAACGGACATTTCAAGAGAGGTCTTTTTTATTCTGCTGATAGCGGGTGAATCATCGCCCAGCCGTAGTTTTACAAGTATTTGGCTACGGAGATTAGAGCAATACTGCTCGTTAACGCCCTCTGTAAGATAGCCGACTTTTAGCCACTTTTTCTTGTTGGTCATCGGGTCTTTATAGGTAATATAGTAAGAACGATCGTTCTTGCTACCGCCGTGTCTGCCCTGTAGGGCGACATAATACACCCCCATATATTTTGGACAACGAATCATTTTTGTTTTATCCGCCATTGTTATACCCTATTTATACCCTGAAATCAATTTAGTTAGGTTTAGTATCACCCTATACGATAAAAAAAAAGAACTTTCAAGGGCTGATGAACTCTTTTGTATAGTGCAATTAAAGCGTATTTGCACTTAAATGTATTTATACGTTATTTATTCTAAAACAATACACTAACTCTCCCGTAGAGTAGCTATTGGTTATGGATATAGTCGAGGAGGAGGAGGAGCTATAAGCCCTCCCCACAATACCACCGACATAACTATTTGCGTCTGTTGCGCTAACGTTGCCCGTTGAGTAGCTATTAGTTATGGAGGATTCGTCAACATACCCCGCGATACCGCCGACAACACTGCCTGTTGCACTAACGTCTCCAGTAGAGTGGCTATCGGTTATGGAAGAGCGATAAACATACCCCGCGATACCGCCGACAACACTGCCTGTTGCACTAACGTCTCCAGTAGAGTAGCTGTTGGTTATGTATATGGTGGTGGTGGAGGAGTAGGAGTAGGAGGAGTGGTTATAAACATACCCCCGCAATACCGCCGACAATGTTTTTTCCTTTAATCCCGCCTTTGCCGTTGTCGATTGCCATTGAAAATACCTTTGAATTGGTTAGAGTTGTCGCCAATAGGATTCCAACCATCTCCGCCGTCCTCTCCTAACATTTCGCTTGTTAGCTCTATATCGTTAAACAGAATATGTTTGCCCGCTAAGGTTGTAGCGTCTGTTCCAATAGCGGCTAACTCCGTTTCGTCTTTTATCTCTTGAACGTTAGGAGTAGCGTAAAAGTTAACATCCGCGTTAAGCGTATGACTTGCGGAGGCGTCGCTTTCGTTCGCTTTATACCAAGCTCCGCTAATAAGCGAGCTAGGATTGATCGTTGCGTTCGCTACTCACGTTTCTATAAAATCTAATTGATCATCATAGAAACTGACGTTGTAATAACCCTCGCTAGTATTGCTTACTATGATCTTTGCGGCATTGCTTGTAACGCTTTCCGTCTTGTTTCCATTTACGCTATTGTTTGTATTGGTAACGATAACGTAGTAGAAAAACGTTCCTTCGGTTGCGGTAGAAGGCGTAAAGGTATTGGCTGTTTCGTCGTCTATTTGCGTTCCGTTTGTTTCATTCTCGGTATTACTATACCACTGATAAGAAAGCCCCCCTCCGCCGCTTACGCTTGTCTCTACGACAAGAGGTCGAGCGGTATTGCCAGGATTGTAAATTCTGCTTTCTGGCTGCTTCGTAATCGTAGGCGTTTCCGCATTTGTAATAGTAGGATCGCCTCCGCCGCCGCCTGAACCGCCTCCTCCGCAACCCGCGATAAACAAGAACGCTAAGAGAAGCGTAAAGGGCAGGGCAAAGGATTTTCTTATGGAGCTAAAGGTTTTCTTGAAGTTAGCCTTTAACGAAGTAAAGGAAGTAAACTCTTTTAGAGCTTTGTTGTTTGAGCTTTTGGATAAAGCCGATCTTATAACGGGGTTAGGAGTAGGCGAGCCACCCCCCCCCCCCCGTTTTCGGAGGAAGGAACTAACGAGAGTTGAAACATTGAAACTCCTTTTTTGGATAACGATGGTTTGCGATCAAAGCATAAAAGAATATAAATTTGACTTAGATTGTTTGAGAAAGCTGAAACCAATAGAAGAAATTGCGACGAGAAAGAAGGGGAATGGAGGCTTTGTCGTTCCGCGCTTTCGCTTTGCGAAACGACAAGAAGGGACGCGGGAACGACTGCTGACGTAGATTTTGTATTCCAAAAATAGCGGTGTTGCGCTCTAAATCTTGAGTAATACGATCAACTTAATAGAGATTAAAGGAAAAATCTGTTATGTTTCGCTTTGATAATTCAAATGGCGCGCGTTTGGATTGTCAAACTTAGTTTTGAGGAGGCATAGAGTATGTCGGTTAAGACCACAATTATTGGCTCGCTTTTAGCGGTCGGGGTTTTTCATAGCGCGTCTTTTGGCGCGGAAGCGGTTCTTCCGCAGATCAATCTACAAAAATCGCCTTGGACGGTCGTAGCTCTGGAAAAGGGCTTTTTCAAGGAGGAGTTTGACAAGATCGGCACGAAAAAAGTAACGCTGATCGCGCAAGGCGCGGCGGAATTGCTTGGCGCGGAAAGCGCCGCGGTAGGCAGTAGCGGCGGCGATAGATTAGCCATCGCGCAGCGAATGGTTTATCCTTCGACGATTCACCGCATTAACGGGCTGAATACGGTCGTTATCTGGATTAGCGAGCCTTCCAATCGTTACCGCACGCCTATTTTGACGGCGGCGGACAATAAAAAGATCAATACGATCAAAGACTTAGACGGCAAAAAGTTCGGCTCTAGCCGCATCTCTTGCTACTGGTCTTCGCCGTTTGAAAGTCTGAACGAAGCTGGTATTCCATTTGATTCGCGCTTGACAAAAGGTCGCGTGCGACACGAAAATATCGACAATTCCAATCTGGCGATCCAATCCGTTATCACAGGCGCGACGGACGCGACGGCGGCGCACCTTGCCGCTCCCGCATTCACAGCCGCGTGGCTTTCGGGCAAGCTAAAAGTGGTCGATCGCCCCGCAGACGAAGGCGTTTACGTCAATTACGCGGGCAGAGTTACATACGTCGCCAATAAAACTTTGGCGGACAAATATCCGTCGGTGATCAAGGCGTTTTTAGCGGTTCGAGAAAAAACCCGCGAATGGGCGACGGATCACCCCAACGAAGCGGCGGCGATCATAGCTAAAGAGTTGAGAGTTCCCACAGACGTGGCGCTCTTTCAGATCACGCACTTGGGGCAGTGGGAGTTTATGGGCGGCGAACCTAGCGCCGATCGCGCTAGATTGGCGATCAAAGAGTTTTTGCGCTACTACATAGCTAACGGCGACGATATTTTGACGCAAAAGAGCCTTACGGATAAAGAGGTCGACGAGTTTATCGACGGCAGATTTTTTGCGGGCGGATCGCATTCGATCTATAAGTCCGTTACAAAGTCCCTTAAATAACTTTAGGCGGGCGGAAACGCCCGCTTTACGAGAGGTTTGTCTATGTTGAAATCGCCGTTTTTTAGCCGCCAATTGTATATCGGCGCGTTTTTGCCGTTAATTATTCTTGGCGTTTGGGAAGTAGCCAGCGCAAACGAGTGGATCGATAAAATTTTTCTGCCAGAGCCTATCGGCGTAGTAAAAGCCTTTTGGTATATGTTGTGGAATCAGGATCTACTAAACGATATTTGGGTTAGCGTAGCGATCGTCGCGCAAGGATTCTTTTACGGCGCTTTCGTCGCTATCTTATTAGGCGTAGCGTCGGGGCTTTCGCGCAAAGTCGAGCTGTTTTTCGGATCGACGATGAACACGCTTAGGCATATCCCTACGATCGCGTGGTTGCCGTTGATTGTCGTATGGCTTGGGTTGGGCGCGCCCGCCAAAATCCTGATTATCGCGAAGTCGGTTTTCTTCCCCGTCTTTTTGAACGTTTTGCAGGGCATTCGCCATATCGATCGAAGCTACATAGAGCTTTCCAACGTTCTAACATTGACAAAATGGCAGTTTGTCCGCAAAGTGGTTTTCCCCGCGATTTTGCCCTCTATCGCCGTCTCTTTACGCTATTCGGCGGGTTTGGCGTGGGCGATCGTCGTCGTCGCGGAGGGGTTAAGCGGTTTGGAAGGATTGGGATTTTTGATCTTTCGCGCTCAACAGCTACTGATGACCGATCAACTATTGGTATGTATGGTTTTGATAGGTTTGATAGGCTTTGCGATCGACCGCGCGATGTATTTTACGCAACAGAGGTTATTGCGCTGGAAAGTAGGTTTCGATGCGTGAAGATAGGCAAGGACGGCTTGAAATACGCGACGTTACAAAGCGCTACAAAGCGGAAGGCGGGGGAATTTTTGAAGCGCTATCCAACGCGAGCTTTGTCGTCGATGCGGGCGAGTTTGTCTCGATCGTAGGACCTTCGGGCTGCGGCAAAACTACGCTTTTACGCTTGATCGCGGGATTGGACAACGATTACGAAGGCGTAATTTTATTGGAAAATAAGCGCGTCGAGGGCGCGAGCTTAGATCGCGGGATCGTTTTTCAAGATCATCGCCTATTGCCTTGGCTAACGCTTAAAGAAAACGTCGCTCTCTCTTTGATCAACCTAAACGGCGTCGCGAGCGAAAAAGATCGCATCGTCAAAGAGCATATAGAGCTTGTTCGTTTAGAGGGTTTTGAAAACGCCTATCCGCACCAACTATCGGGAGGTATGGCGCAAAGAGCGGCGATCGCCAGAGCGCTCGCTCATAGCCCAGCGATCTTGCTCTTGGACGAGCCTTTGGGCGCGCTTGACGCGATCACGCGAATACGCCTGCAAGAGGAGTTGCAGCGAATATGGCGATCTCAGGGCGTAAGTATGATCTTGGTAACGCACGACGTAGAGGAGGCGATCTTTCTTAGCGATAAGATCGTCGTTATGAACGCCAATCCGGGACGTATTGTCGAGGAGATCAAGATAACGTTGCCAGAACCGCGCGATCGAGCGGGCTACGAGTTTGGACTGATTCGGCGCAAGATTTTCAAGGCGATGCTCGGAGACGAGGCAAGGCGCGAAACCTCCGACAACTACGCCATATAAATAAAAGGATACGAAATGGGAAAAGTTTTATCTTTCGACGAAGCACTAAAGATTACAAAGGCGCTAAACGAGGATTTTGCCAAAACGGTCGTGGAGCGCGATCGCGAGGCTAAGTCGCCAAAATACGAACGCAACGCGATCAGAAAAAGCGGTTTATTGACGTTTTTTATCGCCAAAGAGCTTGGCGGATCGGGCGGAAGTTGGGAAGAGTTACTCGCTATTATCAGAGAGTTTTCCCGCGTCGATAGCTCGATCGGGCATCTTTACGCTTTTCATAACTACCAATTAGCGACCGTTCGCCTTTACGGCGAAGAGAAGCAGTGGCGCGAATTACATAAAAATACCGTTGAACGCGGTTGGTTTTGGGGCAACGCTCTTAATCGAATCTCAAAAAGCGTGGTCGCGACTAAAAAAGCGGACGGTTCCTACGAATGGAACGGAACGGCGAGTTTCGCCACAGGCGCCAAAGACGCAGATTATCTCACAATTACGGGCGGCGAAAACTCCGCCGAAGGAAAATCCCTTGTCGCGGCGATACCTGCAAACCGCGCGGGGATTACGATCAACGACGATTGGGATAACGTAGGGCAACGCCGAACGGACAGCGGAACTTTGACTTTCAAAGACGTTCAAGTCTCCGCGGACGAGATTTTATCTGACCCTGGTCCTTTTACCACGCCATTTTCGTCCGCTAGGGCGTTGATCGGGCAGTTGGTTTTCGCCAACATATTTTTAAGTATCGCCGAGGGCGCGTTTGAAACGGGATTAAACTATCTGCGCGGCAAAAATGCGAAGCCTTGGCTCGCCTCGTTTGCGCCTAGCGCCCAGAAAGATCCGTTTATTCTGCGGCATATCGGCGATTTGTTTGTAAAACTTGAAGGCGCGAGAGCGCTTACCGAAAAAGCCAACGCGCAAATCGATCCTCTTTGGCAAAAAGCCGAATCGCTTTCGCAAGAGGAGCGCGGCAAATTCGCCGTATCGGTCGCTACGGCTAAAGTCGCCGCGACGCAAGTCGGACTGGATTTGACAAACCGCATATTCGAGCCGCTAGGAGCGCGATCTACCGCGTCGGTTTTGGGCTTAGATCGTTTTTGGCGTAATTTGCGAACGCAAACTTTGCACGATCCCGTCGATTACAAGATATACGCTTTAGGCGATTGGACGTTAAACGGGACTCT
>JAISRI010000119.1 GCA_031273735.1 Helicobacteraceae bacterium | reverse complement strand
AAAACGCCGAAATCTCGTCAAAATACGGCGACCAATCGCTATTTTTATGCGGCAGGGCGAGCAAAACCGCGCTCTGCTCCTCCCATTCGGCAATCATTCTGACGCTCATAACGCTCCTTTTTGGGCGCATTTTAGCAGGCAAAACCGCGACCATTAAACAAAATAACCATTCTTGACTATGTCTATCAGATAACTAAGGATAAATTAAGGTTGGACGTTGTATTATGTCGAGTAACTTGATCTACTTACTAAACAATATATGTTTGGCGGTAGCTCTTGTGATTCCAAAGAGGAGGAGTAATGAATCTGCGGTTTGTCAGGAAGACGCGGCGTTTAGCCGTTTAGTTTGCGGCGCGACCAGCCATCGGCGACTATGCGATCGCGCAGAAACAAAGCGGCGGCGCGATAAGCGAAACCTATCCAAACAAAAGAGACGATCGGTTTCGCGAAAAAGCCTATAAAACGGCTTACAAAACAAAAAAGGAGCAAAGTTGAGCAAAAAGTTTTACTTCAACGCGTTCGAGATGAACTGCGTAGGACACCAATCGCCCGGACTTTGGGCGCACCCGCGCGATAGATCGTGGCAATACAAGGATTTAGAGTATTGGGTAGAGCTTGCCCAAAAATTAGAAAAAGGCTTTTTCACCGCCTTTTTTGTCGCGGACGTGGTGGGTTATTACGACGTGTATGACGGAAACGCGAAAGCGGCTATAAGAAGCGGCGCGCAAATTCCCGTAAACGATCCTTTGCAATTAGCGGGTCCGATCGCGCAAGCCACAAAGCATATCGGCATAGGAGTTACCGCCTCGACCACGTTTGAACACCCCTATACTTTCGCTCGGCGAATCGCTACGGCGGATCACTATACAAAAGGGCGCGTCGGGTGGAATATCGTAACATCTTATTTGGAAAGCGGCGCGCATAATATCGGCGAGAAAAATCTAGGCGAACACGACGAGCGCTACGAGATCGCGGACGAATATGTGAGGGTGATTTATAAACTGCTAGAGGGCAGTTGGGAAGACGGCGCGGTTGTGCGCGATCGGGAAAAACGGATATTTACCGATCCCGATAAGATACACGAAATAGGGCATAAGGGAAAGTATTTCGACGTTCCCGGCATAGGTATGACGGAGCCTTCGCCGCAAAGAACCCCCGCGCTTTTTCAGGCGGGAGTTTCGGAGGCGGGGCAGACGTTTGCCGCGCAACACGCCGAAGTCGCGTTTATATCGGGTCCTGAAAAGTCGGGGATAAAAAAGATCGTTTCGGGCATCCGCGAAAAAGCGGTTGCGGCGGGACGTAAGCCAAACGATATTTTGGTGTTTGATCTTATTACGATCGTCGTCGATGAAACGGACGAAAAAGCTCGAGCTAAATTCGAGGACTATCAACAATATATTTCTCACGAAGGCGCTTTGGCTTTATTGTCCGGTTGGACGGGCGTGGATTTTAGTAAGTTCAAACCTACCGATCTAGCGAAAAATGTCGACTTGGGAGCGGGATCTTCTTTCGTCGATTATCTTACGCACGGACAAGATAAAGATTGGACGATCGAAGACGTGGCAAAATGGGTTGGCATAGGCGGACCAGGCCCCGTTTTTGTCGGATCGCCAACAACGGTCGCGGACGCTTTGCAAGAGTGGGTTGAATATACGGACGTAGACGGATTTAACGTCGCTTACGCCGTGTCGCACGAAAGTTTTGAGGACGTTATCAAATATCTTATCCCAGAACTTCAGCGCAGAGGCGTTTATCCCACCTCTTATAAAGACGGCACGCTTAGGGAAAAATTATTCGGACGATCGTATCTTCCAGATAATCACCCCGCTTCGCAATACCGCGATATAGAAAAGGTTAAGAGAGAAGGAAGATGATCGAAATAAAAGGGCTATTCAAAAGCTATACGCGATCGGACGGAAGCAAGGCTGAAGTGCTAAAGAATATCAACCTTTACGCGCCCGATCGTTCGATAACGGCGATTGTAGGTCCTAGCGGCGCGGGAAAGTCGACGCTTTCTAAGTGCATTAGCCTTTTGGAAAAACCGACAAGCGGCTCGATCTTGGTTAATGGAAAAGATCTATCTCGCCTATCGGGCGAACGCTTACGAGAGGAGCGCCGATCGATAGGGATTATCTTTCAGTCGTCCGCTCTGCTTAGCCGCAAAAGCGCCGCGCAAAATATCGCTCTGCCTCTCGAATATCTCGGCGTTATAAAAAGCGATATCGATAAGAGAGTAAAAGAGTTGTTGGAAGCCGTAGGTTTGCCCGATCGCGGGGGATATTATCCCGCGCAGCTTTCGGGCGGGCAACAACAAAGAATCGGGATCGCCCGCGCTCTCGCTCTGCACCCGCAAGTTCTTCTCTCCGACGAAGCGACGGCGGGTTTAGATCCGCACTCGACGGAAACGATATTAAGCCTGCTAAAAAAACTGCGCGACGAGTTTGATCTATCCATCATAATGATCACGCACGAAATGGAAGTAGTGCGCAACGCGGCGGATTATATCGCGGCGATTCAAGACGGCGAGATTGTAGAGTATGGAAAGGCGAGCGAGCTAGTCGCAAACCCTAATTCGGGAATCGGCAGACAGCTAATTTCGCTAAGAGTCGCGGAAGCCTTTAATAAGCGACACCTTGTAGCGGAGCTAACCTACGGCGCTAACGTGCCGCCAAATTGGTTGCAGATACTTAGCGACAAACTAGACGTAAATATACATCTTTTGGGCGCTAATATCGAGCAGATAGGGCAAGGCGGCATCTACGGGCGAGCGCTAGTAGGATTAGAGCCTCTGCGATCGGGTACGACAGATATTACAGCCGTTAATAACGCGCTTAAAAATATCGGTTTGCACGCCGAGTATAAAAACCAAAACAGGATCGCCTCGTGAGCGCTTCGGTATTAGGAAATAATACGCCTTGGAGCGAGGTGCATACGCTACTAATTCCGGCGTATTTAGAAACGTTGGCAATGGTAGGGATTGTGATGGTTTTTGTTATCGCGATCGGAGGGGCGACGGGAGTGGTTTTGTATAACACTTCCGAGTTCGGGCTTTTTCCTCGCAGGCGTTTTAATCTGGTCTTCGGTTGGTTTGCCAATATCGGTCGATCGTTGCCGTTTTTGGTTCTGATGGCGGCGATTATTCCATTTACGAGGTTGATCACGGGAACTACGATCGGTATTAAAGCGGCGATCGTTCCGATGATCATAGCTGGAACGCCGTTTTTTGCCAGATTGGTCGAAAACGCTTTACGCGATCTGCCTAAAGAGGTAAACGCCGTAGGATTAGTTTCTTGCGGATCGCCTTTGCAGATCATCGTTAAAGCGCAGTTAAGCGAAGCGCTCCCAAGCGTTATCGCGGCGATCACGTTGAACACGATCTCTATGATCGAGTATTCGGCGATCGCGGGAACGATAGGCGCCGGAGGGATCGGCTATCTAGCCGTTTTATACGGCTATCAAAGATTCGATCACAACATAATGATCTCGACGATCATTATTTTGATCTTAAGCATACAAATTGTTCAATGGATAGGCGATCGCTTAGTCCGCAAAACAAGCCATTAAAAGGAGAAATACTATGGCGAAAACAGAGGGTAATTTTCAGATCAAAAAGAGAAGCAAACTTCCTCTAATCATTGGGGTTGTTTTGGTAGCGCTTATAGCGATCGGAGGAATCTTTTACGCTACGTCGCAAAAGAACGAAAAGATCGTTTTTGGCGATAGCTTAAAGGTTCATTTTTCGCCTTCTTACGCGGGCGAAGAGAGAATCATCAAGTTTCTTGACGAACACGTCGCGCCCGATTACGGCATTAGATTGGAAGCGGTGCCTCTAACGGACGGAACGCAAGCCGATCGCGCCGTAGCGGAAGGAACGCTTGCGGCTTCGATCTATCAACACCAATGGTGGCTGAAGCAAGTGATAGAAGCAAACGGTTTCGAGCTAACGCCGACGCTTCCTATTTTTCAATGGGGTTTTGGTTTATATTCGGACAAATACGCGAGTATAGACGACGTTCCAAGCGGCGCTTTGGTCGCGTTGCCTAGCGACGGCGCCAATCAAGGACAGGCTTTGTGGCTACTGCAAAGAGCGGGGCTGATCGGGCTGAATAAAAGTATCGAACCGCGAACGGCAAAGCTAAAAGACATAGTAGAAAACCCGCGCGATTTTAAGTTCAAAGAGTTTGAGCTAGAAACGTTGCCTAGAGTATTGGAATCGGTGGATATTTCCATAGGATATATCTCGAATTTTGACGCGGGAAAAATACCTAGAAGTCAAGGATTGTTGTTTCCAAAAGCGCCGCAAACTTTTGCGTGCCAGCTTGTGATCGGAACAAAGTTTTTAGACGATCCGCAGATCAAAAAACTACGTCAAGTCTTTGCCGATCCTCGCCTAAAGACATACTTAGAAACCACAGACGATCCATTGGTTCAAGGCGTGCTTACGGCAGTTTCAGACGACTAAACGTCGCCAAAGAGGCAATAATCAAAAAGCGCTAAAAAGCGATCGGGGTCGCTCGTAAATTAGTTAAACGAGCGATCAAGATCGCAAAGCGTCTACGAATAGTTAAACGCCTGTTCGCAAAGCGGTTTATGGGAGTATCGCGGATCTCCAAAAAATACGGCGGCGCGGGCGCTAACCGATCGCGCTCTGCGGCTAGAATAAATATGCCGTCGTTGGACGCAAAAAAAACGTAACGATCAAACGCCGCTTAAAATCGTTCTTTACCGAGATCGCGGCGAACGCTCTAAACCCATGAAAAACGCTTCACTTTTTCTACACAAAATCGCTGATAAAATTCCGACTTTATTTCCGCAATTGTAAGGAGTTTTCAATGAAAAAGATGATCGCCCTATTTGCAGCGATCGCGGTTGCGTTCGCCGCGCCAAAGGCGAACTTTCAGGATTACGCGGGAACGAGCGAACGCGCTCAACCCGCTACGGGAGCGCTCGCCTCTTACGCGCAGATTCTCAAAGAGGCGCGACAA
>JAISRI010000070.1 GCA_031273735.1 Helicobacteraceae bacterium | reverse complement strand
GGCGATAGCGATAATAGAGGCGAAGCGTCCCGTAGGGTTCGCTCTACGATACGAGAAAAAATCGTCGTTTTCATACGCGCATAACGCCATTGTTTCGATATTGCGATCCAAAACGCCGATCGATCTTAATTGCAAGCGGTTGGCAAATTGCAAATCCAAACGGCGATCGCTTAAAGCGGGTTGAAAGTCGTCTGGCAGTTTTCGCCACTCTTCGATTACCGCGTCGCCTACTTCATAACATTTGCCGCAAATTGCGGGCGCAATCGCCGCTAAAATATCGCTAGGATTCGATCCGAAGTTTTCGCGCATAGCCTCTACGGTTTTAATCGCGATCGAAGCGGCTGAGCCTCTCCAGCCCGCGTGCGCGACGCCGATCGCCCTAACTTTAGGATCGTAAAAAAGAATCGCAACGCAATCGGCGGTCAATACGGCGAGGGCGATATTGGGCGTTTTGCAAATCATAGCGTCGCATTCGGGCGGCTCTAACGGCGCGTAATCTATCAAAACTACGCGATCGCTATGAACCTGATTCATATAAACGACCGCGTTAGTTTTAAGCGCTTGCGCGACAGAAGCGCGATTTTGCACGACCTTAGCGGGATCGTCGCCGACGTGCAAACCAAGATTCAGGCTATCAAACGGCGGCTGACTAACCCCGCCTTGCCGCGTCGTAACGATATGCTCGATAAACGGCGCTTTAGAAAGGTTTGTAAAACGTAACATACCTAGCATTGTATTCGGTTGGTTATAATTGCGCGATTATGAAAACTAGCTTTGATTTTGCAAAATACGCCGATCAGTGCGTAAAATGCGCTAAATGCATTCCCGATTGCACGATCCATTCGGTCAGCCGCGACGAAACGACAAGCCCGAGAGGATTTATACATCTGATGGCGAGTATGCAAAACGGATCGCTAAAACTCGATAAAAACGTTAAAAAGATCTTTGAAAGCTGTTTCTTATGCACGAATTGCGTCGCCGTCTGCCCAAGTAGTATTCCTACCGATCGGCTGATCGAAAACGTCAGAGCCGAAGTCGCGGCAAAATACTCTCTTGCGTGGTTTAAGAAACTCGTCTTTTTTTTCTTAAAGCGGCGATCGTTGCAAGATTTCGCGGCAAAAATGGGCTATATCTTCAAACCCTGCGCTTTTGCGCGGACGCAAAACGGAATGAAGGCGCGATTTTCGCTTCCAATGATGAAACGAGGCAGGCTTCTGCCAAATATCGCCGCGAAAAGTTTCTTAAACGCGTATCCCGAAAGAATGGATTTTGGCGGCGAGAGAACCGCGGCGATCTTTATCGGCTGTATGGCAAATTACGCGTATACCGAAGCGGGCGATTCGCTTTTATATATTCTTAAAGCGCTTAAGATCAACGCCTTTATTCCCAAAGATCAACTCTGTTGCGGCGCGCCTAGCTATTTTACGGGCGATCTGAAATCGACCAAACGGCTGATCAAATACAATATCGAATACTTTGAATTGTTTATCGATTCGATCGAGGTTATTTTAGTTCCCGAAGCGACCTGCTCTAGTATGATTATTCACGATTGGGAGCGGGTTTTGGAGGAGGAGCAAGATTGGGCGCAAAGGGCAAAGCGTATCGCGCAAAAGACCTTTATCGCTTCGCAATGGCTCTACAACAAGACCGATCTGTTAAAAATCTTGCCGCCCTTAAACCAAAAGATCGCCAGAGTAACCTATCACGATCCGTGCCACGCGAAAAAGACGCAGGGGGTTTTCAAAGAGCCTCGCGCCCTTCTTGAAAAGAGCTACGAGCTACGCGAGATGAGCGACCCTTCTTACTGCTGCGGTTTTGGCGGCGTTACTATCCAAAGCGAGCGATTCGCCCTAGCCGAAGCGGTCGGTAAAAAGAAAGCGGCTATGATCGCGCAGACCGACGCGCATATCGTCAGCGCCGAATGTTCCGCCTGTCGCGTTCAGATCGGCGAGGCGCTCAACCGCTACGGTTCTAAGCAACTTTTTATGCACCCGTTGGAGCTGATCGCGCAAAGTTTGAAAGAGACAAAAACCTATGCTTGAAACGTGGCAAAACTTTTATGATTGGCACGACCCCGTTATCTTTTCGATCGGCGCTTTTCATTTGCGCTGGTATGGACTGATGTATGTAACCGCGTTGCTTGTCGGCTACCTTTGGGGGCGGCGTATGGTTAAAAGGGGCGATTGGCGACCTATGAACGCGGAGCTTTTCGAGTCGCTTTTTATTTGGTTCGTAATCGGCGCGGTCGTCGGCGCGAGGCTTGGCTATGTGATCTTTTACGATCCAAATACGGCGTATATGTTGGCGCATCCTTGGCAGATATTCAATCCGTTTTCAGGCGATCAGATCGGATTAAGCGGTCTAAGCTATCACGGCGCGATCGTGGGCGCGGCGACGGCTATGATTTTGTTTGCCCGCCGCCATCGTTTTAAGATATGGTTTTTATTCGATCTTGCGGCGGTAAGCGGATCGGCGGGCTACTTTTTCGGGCGGATCGGCAACTTTCTGAACGCGGAGCTTATCGGGCGCGAAACGACTGCGGTATGGGGTGTTCTTAAAGACGGCGTTTTGCGCCACCCAAGCGCGTTATACGAAGCGTTTTTAGAGGGGATCGTCGTCTTTGTCGCGCTTTTGTTTCTCTATCGCAAACGCCGCTTTGACGGGCAGATGGCGCTGATCTATCTGGCGCTTTACTCGATCGCGAGAATTATCGTCGAGTTTTTCAGAACGCCCGATTCGCAATTAGGCTTTATCGCTTTTGGCTGGCTGACAATGGGGCAAACGCTCTCGTTTTTGACGATTCTCGCGGTTGCGGCGATCTACTTTTATCTACGCTATGCGTCTAATAAAAACGGTCGATAACGTTTTTACGCTTTTTAGCGATCGCTTTAACGAAAGTTATCATAGCGTAGGCGAGGGCGCGATGCGCGAAACGATCGAAAAGCATATTCGCCCCGCTTTTACATACGCGCAAATCGGCGATCGCGCCCGCGTTTTGGACGTTTGTTTTGGTTTAGGTTATAACGCGCTCGCCGCGCTCGACTTTTTCGGCGACGAAATCGAGATCGTTTCGCCCGAAATCGATAAAGAGTTAATCGCGTATCTACCGCGCCATTTATACCCGATAGAGTTTGAAAAATATCGCCCGATGATCGCTAAGATCGCAAGCGATTTTTATTACAAAGACGATCGCGTATCGATCGAGGTTAAAATCGGCGACGCGGCGGATATAATTCAAGAGTTAGAAGGCGAATTCGACGTTATTTTTCAAGATCCATTTTCGATCCGCAATAACGGCGAATTGTGGAGCGAACAATTTTTCGCGGCGCTTTATCGTTTGCTAAGATCGACGGGCGTTTTAACCACCTATTCCGCTTCGCATTTGGCGCGAACGAGAATGAAAAACGCGGGCTTTTTTCTATACGCCCATTCGTTTACGAAAGAGAGCGGATTACGGCGCGGAACAATCGCGAGTAAAATAGAGATCGAGGAGCTTAAATGTTTACGGGTTTAATACGCGAAATAGCGTTTGCTAGTCTAAGCGGCGATCGCCTTTTGATCAAAACCTCCTACCGTCCCAACATTGGCGATAGCATTGCGGTAAACGGCGCGTGTTTGACCGTTACGTCGATCAAAAGCGACGGTTTTAGCGCCGATCTTTCTACGGAGACGTTAAAATCGATCGCCGCCGAAAATCTAAACGGAAAAGTTCATATAGAACCCGCGTTAAAAATAGGCGATCGCTTAGAAGGGCATATCGTTCAAGGACATATCGATTATATCGGAAAAATCGAGTCGATCGAAAAGAAAAATAACGGCGCAAATTTTTTTATATCCGCTCCAAAAGAGGCTATGCGGCTGATCGCGCAAAAAGGATCGATCGCCGTCGACGGAGTTAGTTTAACGATAAGCGAAGTTTTTTCGGATTCCTTTAGACTTACGCTAATTCCGCGCACGTTAAGCGATACGCTTTTTGGCGCTTACGCGACAAATCGGCGCGTTAATATAGAAACCGATCTTTTCGCTCGCTATACGGCGCGAATTTTAGGCGTTTCGCATATCAAAAATAACGATAAAAAAAGTTGGGAGCAGATCGATCGCGCTATGGCGCTCTTTTAACTAGCGCAAACGGCGAGTTTGCGGGCAAACGGGTTAAGGTTTCAGATATTATCTATTTCTGATACGGTTTTTATCCTTTTAGTTACGACGGTAATTAAAACTTCTTTTCAGAGCAAAGGAGTTTTGGATTTTCGGCTACAATTCTTATTATGGCTTTTTTGCGATCGATTTTTGTTTGTTTGGCTGTATGCGTTTGGGTCGCGGCGGCGGAGCTGGGCGAGTTTGCGCCGTGCGTCGAAAAAAATCGTTTGGCGTTTGAGAATGCGGGGAGCTTTACTAGCGTCGCGATCGATAGCGAGCGTTTATTGGTTGCGCTAGGGCTTCTTAACCCCGATAGACTTCCCAAAGCGTGGAGTTTGGAGCGTTATGATCCGCTTTTTGGTTTCGCTATCGTTAAAACGACGCACAACCGCGTTCCGATCGTTTTTCGCGAAGCCGATCGGATTAGCGAGCATAAAAATCTGCTCCTTCTAAGCCAAGCCGAAGAGGTTATTATTCCTTCCGCGTCGCTA
>JAISRI010000224.1 GCA_031273735.1 Helicobacteraceae bacterium | reverse complement strand
GAAATGACGGGCGCTATCCGATTATGTTGGCTAGATGGCGTTCTAGGTATTTGGTGTCGAACTTGTTGGCGACAAAGTCGGAGTTTTCAAGCATTTTCGCGTGAAACTCCGCAGTCGTTTTTACGCCCGTGATTTTCGTTTCGCGCAACGCCTCTTTCATTTTGGCGATCGCCTTTTGGCGCGTGGAAGCATAGACGATCAGTTTAGCGATTAGCGAATCGTAATAGGGCGGAATAATATAGCCCGCGTAGCAATGGCTATCTACGCGCACGTTTCGCCCGCCTGGGACTATCCAATCTTTGATCTTGCCCGGGCAAGGCAGGAAACGAACGGGATCTTCGGCGGTTATTCGACATTCGATCGCGTGCCCTGAAAAACTAATATCCTTTTGATCGGGCAGTTTTTCGCCTTCGGCTACGGCGATCATAAGCTCGATAATATCCAAACCGCTGATCGCCTCGCTAACGGGGTGTTCTACCTGTAAGCGGGTATTCATCTCCATAAAGTAGAAGTTTTGATCGCTATCTACCAAAAACTCTAGCGTTCCCGCGTTTTCGTATTTGAGCGCTTTTACCGCTTTTACGGCGGTTTCAAGGAGTTTTTCGCGGGTTTTGGGTTTTAAGAATATCGCGGGCGCTTCTTCGATCACCTTTTGATGGCGGCGTTGCAAAGAGCAGTCGCGCTCGCCGATATGAATCGCGTTTCCGTATTTGTCGCCTATGATCTGAACCTCGATATGGCGCGGTTCTTTGATAAACTTTTCCATATAGATCGATCCGTCGCCAAAGGCGTTTTCGGCTTCGGCGCGAGCGGCTAAAAAGGCGTTTTCGATGTAGCTTTCGTCCTCCACGACGCGCATTCCGCGCCCGCCGCCGCCCGCCGCGGCTTTCAAAATCACTGGGTAGCCTACGGATCTGGCTTTTTTCTTTGCGTCTTCCGCGTCTTTTAACGTGCCTTCTACGCCCGGTATCGTGGGGATTCCCGCTTGTCGCATTACCTCTTTGGCTTTTGCTTTGTCCGCCATAAGCGACATAACTTCGGGTCCAGGACCGATAAAGTTGAGTTTGTGGCGCGAACAAACCTCTACAAAATGCTCGTTTTCGCTTAAAAAGCCGTAGCCGGGAAAAATGGCGTCGCATTCGGTAATTTCAGCCGTCGTGATGATCGCGGGAATATTAAGGTAGCTTTCGGAGCTTTTAGGCGCGCCGATACAGACCGCCGCATCCGCATACTCTAAATAGCTCGCGTCTCGATCAGCGGCGGAATAAACGCAAACGACCTCTTTGCCCATCTCCTTAAACGTTCGTAAAGCGCGAAGAGCAATCTCGCCGCGATTGGCGATCAAAACTCGTTTGATTCGAGCCATTTTAACTCCGTTTCACTCTAAAGAGCGGCGTATCGTATTCCACGACCTGCCCGTCTTCAACCAAAACTTCAAGAATAGAACATTCGTATTCGGCTTCGATCTCGTTAAATATCTTCATCGCCTCCAAAACGCAAAGCGGCTTGCCTTTGGCGATATGATCGCCCACATTGACAAAAGGCGGCGAATCGGGGCTTGGGGAGCGGTAAAAAGCGCCGACCATAGGGCTTGCGATCACCTCGCCCTCTTTAGACGGCGCGGCGCAAATCGCGCTCGACGCGGCGATCTGAGAAACGTTATGCGCGGGAATCGCGTTAGCGAAAACGGGGGAGGCTACGGCGATATTGCGTTCTAGGGTTATGCTAAAGTCGTCTCGTTTGATCCTGATTTTTGAAAGCGAACTTTTCTCTAGGTATTCCGCGAGCGACTTAATTTCGTCAAGGTTTAGCAAGGCTCTTCCTTTATTTGCGCGAGTGTAATTTCGGCATAATAGCGAAAACGCAGTTAAACGGAGCGCTTATGGGGTTAAAAGCGGATAGCTGGATACGGGAAAAGTCGCTAAAAGAAGGAATGATCTCGCCCTTTATCGATCGGCTAGAAGGCGAAGGGATCATTAGTTACGGGCTATCGAGTTACGGCTACGATATTCGCGTAAGCGACGAGTTTAAGATTTTTACCAACATCAACGCGACGGTGGTCGATCCGAAGCGTTTCGACGTGGCTAACGTCGTCGATTTTAAGGGCGACGTTTGCATCGTTCCGCCTAACTCGTTTGCGTTGGCGCGAACGATCGAATACTTCAAAATGCCTCGAGACGCGCTGGCGATCTGTTTGGGCAAAAGCACTTACGCAAGGTGCGGAATTATCGTCAATGTTACGCCTTTTGAACCTGAATTCGAGGGGCATATTACGATCGAAATTTCCAATACTACGCCTCTGCCCGCGAAAATCTACGCCAACGAAGGAATCGCGCAGGTGATCTTTTTGCAAGGCGACAATCTATGCGAAACGACCTATAAAGATCGCAAAGGCAAATACCAATCGCAAACGGGAATCACTCTGCCGCGAATCCTTAACGCGTAAGTTTTCAGCGCGATCTAGCAATTTTGCCGATCGCTATTAACCGCCGATCGGTTTGCAACAATCGCGCCATATAGATAGCGCGATCGGTTTAGCTTTACGCCACACCGATCGCGAGAAAAGCCAGTCTACGCCAAGTTTGTGTCTAAGCGCCCCGCGCCGAGAAACAAACTGGTTTGCTTATTTAACGAGACAATACAGACAGAGTTAGCTACCGCAAACCCAAGTCTGCGCTTTTACCAAGGCAAATCGCTATCGCCTATATCAAAAGCAACCTTATGCTCGTTATTCTTAGTATCAAAATGATAGTCAAAGTGCAACACCTTTCCATTACCGATCGACTTCAGAGCGTCCGTATGCTCTCGTCTCCCGTCGTCGGTGTATTCACGAACGTTAAATCCTTTCGCCCCTAGCGACTTGACAAACTCTTTCGCTTTAGCGGCGCCAGCGCTAGAAAGATTGCGCAGATAATACGACGCTGCACGTTGAGGAAGACTTGCTATAAAGCCGTCGTGGTCTTTCTCGGTTATCCTGAAGCTAGTGTCATCACTAATTACAAACAATGAGCCTAGCGAGTCTCCGTCGTTCGCCTGCACTTTGATGTTGGAGTTATAAAATTCCAGCACGAAGTCGTTTTTGCCATTTTTGCAATTCGATAGGCTAAAGCTACCCTCTCCATAATGAGCGCCGCCGCTACTTAAAGCCCAATCTACGTATTCTTTAAGCTTGTCGCAGTCCGACATCTTGAGATTAACCTCCGCTGTATACCAGCCTATCTCTGAAGTCGTTAAGGGAATGGCGGGAAAATACGCCTGCACAGTCGATATGTCGTATGGCTTTTGACTATACGCCTTCACGAAGTATTCGTCGTAGTGCGGGGTTGTAAAGTCGTTAGCGCCAGTGATTTTAACGCCGTTATCAACTTTGGTAATGCGCGTCTTCGTAAAGCTACTGTCGCTAGTCGTTACGGTTACATTCGCTTCGGTAGCCGAGCTATTCTCAACTTCTATAACATTAACGTTAAAGCCGCTTTCCGCCCATCTGCCCGCATTGTTGATTTCATATGAACCAATGCCAAGCGCCGTAACGACAAGCTTTTGGCAATCTTGATACCCTTCGCACAAAAGCCATTCGCCTTGTAGAGCGGAGTGAATTTGCTTGTTAGCTGGTAAAGGCGTTTCCGTTACCTCTCCGATCGTAGGAGGCGTAGCTACTCCGCTAACGTCGATCTGCGCTATTGGAGCGCCTTCCACGTTTCCGCCGATCTTTGCGCTGCCCGCTTGTATGTTGCCCGGAGCGGTAGCGTTATATTCGCCTTCGATCGTGTAGAAGTCGCCGTTTGAGGAAGCGCCTACAAGAAAGAAGCTATCGTCGTTCAGGAGGTATAAGCCCGCTAGGTTAAAGACTTTTGATCCCGCTTGCAGTTTGCCGACAAGAACGCACTCTGAAGACGATAACTCCAATTCGCACGAGGCTGTGAATGTAGCCGCTTCTAG
>JAISRI010000220.1 GCA_031273735.1 Helicobacteraceae bacterium | reverse complement strand
GTAGAAGCGTAGAAGCGTAGAAGCGTAGAAGCGTAGAAGCGTAGAAGCGTAGAAGCGTAGAAGCGTAGAAGCGTAGAAGCGTAGAAGCGTAGAAGCGTAGAAGCGTAGAAGCGTAGAACCTGAAAATTATACCAACTATAAGCGAATAAGTTTTAGATGAATATTTTAGTAACGGGCGGAACAGGGTTTTTAGGTTCGTTTCTTTGCGAGCGATTAATCGGCGAAAATCATACGGTCTTCTGTTTAGACAACAACTACACGGGCGCGATTGAGAACGTTCAATCGCTTTTAGATCGCAAAAACTTTAGCTTTATCGAGCGCGACGTCGTCGAACCCATTTCCGACGATTTGCGCTTGCCAAAGATCGATCAGATATACAACCTCGCCTGTCCCGCTTCGCCCCCGCACTATCAAGGCAAAGCGGCGATCAAAACCGCAAAAACCAGCGTAATTGGCGCGATCAATATGTTAGAACTCGCCAAAAAAGACGGCGCGACAATTTTGCAAGCCTCGACAAGCGAAATTTACGGCGAACCGCTCGAACACCCGCAAAAAGAGAGCTATCGCGGCAACGTCAATCCGATCGGCGTTCGCGCTTGTTACGACGAGGGTAAAAGATGCGCCGAAAGCCTCTTTTTCGACTACTACCGCGAAGAGGGCGTAAATATCAAAATCGTCCGCATTTTCAACACCTACGGCCCAAGAATGAATCAAAACGACGGGCGCGTCGTAAGCAACTTCATCGTTCAGGCGTTAAAAGTCGAAGATATTACCCTCTACGGCGACGGCAAACAAACGCGATCGTTTTGCTACGCAGGCGATCTGATCGAAGTAATGATCCGCATGATGAACTCGCGCAAAGATTTTACCGGCCCCGTAAATATAGGCAATCCCGACGAGTTTACCGTTTTAGAGCTTGCGAAAAAAGTGATCGCCAAAACAAAAAGCCCGTCAAAACTCGTCTATAAACCGTTACCCAAAGACGATCCGACAAGGCGCAGACCAGACATCGGCTTGGCGCGAAAAGAGTTAGATTGGTCGCCTACGATCGCGCTAGACGACGGATTAGATAAAACAATCGCCTATTTTAAACAAAAATTGGGGTTATAAGATGAATGTGTGCGTTATTGGAACGGGCTATGTAGGTCTGCCTACGGGAGTAGGTTTTGCGGAGCTTGGAAACAAAACGATTTGCGTGGATAAAATCGAAGAGAAGATCGCCGCGCTAAACGACGGAAAAATTACGCTTTTTGAAGAGGGACTAGAAGAGCTTTTTCATAAAAACGTCGCAAACGGAAATCTAAAATTTACAACCGCGACAAGCGAAGCGGTTCCAAACGCCGATATTATTATTATCGCGGTAGGCACGCCGCCAAATCCCGCCACCAAAGAGGCGGATATGCGCTATATCTACGAAGCGGCTTCAGAGATCGCCGAACATCTATCGGGTTACACCGTGATCGCGACTAAATCCACCGTTCCCGTAGGCGTAGGCGACGAGGTAGAAAAAATTATCGGCGGGAAAAATCCGAAGGCGGATTTTGACGTAGTTTCAATGCCGGAGTTTTTGCGCGAAGGCTTTGCGGTTTATGATTTTTTTAATCCCGATCGCGTCGTAATCGGAACAAACCGCGATCGCGCGAAAACGGTTATAGAAGCTCTTTACGGCTCGTATAAACAAAAACCTAACATTCTTTATACAAGTCGCAAAAGCGCGGAGTTAATCAAATACGCCAGCAACGCCTTTTTAGCGGTTAAGATTCACTATATAAACGAAATTGCCAATCTGTGCGAAAAGGTCGGCGCAAACGTCTATGAAGCGGCGAAAGGAATGGGGCTAGACAGCCGCATAGGATCGAAGTTTCTAAACCCAGGTCCGGGCTACGGCGGAAGTTGTTTTCCAAAAGACACAAACGCGCTCGCGTATCTAGCTAGAAAAGCCAACGTCGATCTGACGATAGTCGAAACGGCGATCAAAGGCAACGACAATCGCAAAATCGATATGGCTAGAAGAATAATCGACGCGGCAAAAGGAATCGCTGGAGCCTCGATCGCGATCTTGGGGCTTGCTTTCAAAGGCGGCACGGACGACGTGCGCGAAAGCCCGGCGATCGAAATAATCGCCGAACTTTTGAAAAACGGCTTTAAGATCAAAGCCTACGATCCCAAAGCGACGCAAAGCGCTAAAGCCGTTTTGGGCGATCGGATCGAATACGCCGTTAGCGTAAACGACGCCGCAAAAGACGCGGATATTTTAGTCGTGCTGACGGAGTGGGAAGAGTTTAAGTCGATCAGTCTAAAAGAGTTGCAAATGCGGACAAAAATCATCGTCGATCTGCGCAAAACTTTTGATAAACGAATCGCGCAAGCCGACGGATTTACATATATCGGTATTGGCGAATGAAATCCGCGAGCGTTCAAGCAAGCGATCGCTTTAGTTTTGTTGAAATGATCGCCTAAAAAAGGACGCTTATGCCAAAAAATTCGCAAGATCGAAAAGAGCCGCAAATAAGAAAACGTTTTAATCCTCTCAACGACTATATTTTTCAAAGGGTAATGGGCGAAAAAGGCGATGAAGAATGGCTTTTAGCGTTCATCAACGCGGTATTGGAAAGAACGGGCAAAAACAATCTGACTTCCATAGAGATCGTAGAAAACAAAAAGCTAACGGCGGAAACTATAGGCGGCAAATCAGGCGTTTTAGACGTTCGAGCGACGACGGACAAGGGCGAGAAAGTCAACATAGAAGTTCAACTTAGCGACGAAAAGAATCTGCAAAGACGAAGCCTCTATTATTGGGCTAGAGAGTATGCGGCGGGAATAGACGAAGGCGATAACTACGAGGAGTTGCCTACCGTATTTGCAATTAACATCGTCGATTTTGGCTTGATTAAAACAGGCGGCGTTCATACGAGCTTTCATATACGAGAGGACGAGGATAAAGAATGTATCCTATCGGACGCTTTAGAGATTCATTTTCTCGATATGAGCAAGTTTAGACGATTGAAAAACCCTGACGTAAATAGTAATATAATACATCGTTGGCTGACGTTTTTCGACGAAAAAGCCGACGAACGCAGATTAAAGGAGGTGATCAAAATGGACGCTTCAATCGCGAAAGCAAACGAAAAGATGATCAAATTAACAAACGATCCCGAAGTCCTAAGAGCCTACGATATGCACATATTGGCAAAGCGTAGCGAAATCAGCAGAATACAACTTGCGGAGGAAAAAGGGATCGCTATTGGTAAAATGGCTACCGCCAGATCTCTTAAATCGCTTGGTTCGTCGCCAGAATTCATTGCGCAGGCTACGGGGCTATCGATCGAAGAGATCGAAGCGTTGAAGTAGCCAAAATGTACAACGCGAGAACTACGATGAAAATCGCGAAAGCAAACGAAAAGATGATCAAATTAACAAACGATCCCGAAGTCCTAAGAGCCTACGATATGCGCGTATTAGCAAAGCGTAACGAGATCGACAGAATGCAACTTGCGAAAGAAAGAGGGATCGCTATTGGCGAGAAACGAGGAGAAAAGCGAGGGCGAATGGTTGAAAAAGAAACAATCGCTAAAAATCTAAAAGGCTTCGGCGTTTCATTTGAACAGATCGCCAAAGCTGGGGCGCTATCGATCGAAGAGATCGAAGCGTTGAAGTAGCCAAAAACGCTAAATACGACGACGACAATGAAAATTAAACGATGAAAACAATTCTAGTTACGGGAGGCGCGGGCTATATCGGTTCGCATACGGTCAAACGATTATCCGCGCTTGGTTACGCGCCCGTAGTCGCCGATAATTTGGTATACGGACATAAAGAAGCCCTGCCCCAAAATACGCCGCTAGAGATTGTCGATCTAGCCGATCGCGGCGGCTTAAAAGCGCTCTTCGCCAAATACAAATTCGACGCGGTTATTCACTTCGCCGCTTACGCCTATGTGGGCGAGAGCGTAGCAAATCCCGCGAAATATTATCGCAACAACGTGATCGGAACGCTAAACCTACTAGACGCAATGTTAGAAGCGGGCGTGAAAAAGATTGTGTTTTCAAGCACCTGCGCGACTTACGGCGAACCGCAATATACGCCAATCGACGAAGCTCACCCGCAAAACCCGATCAACGCTTACGGCGCGGGCAAACTGATGATCGAGCGCGTTTTTGCCGATTATAAACGGGCGTATGATTTGCGCTATATCGCCCTTCGCTACTTCAACGCGGCGGGAGCGACGGCTGACGCGACAATCGGCGAAAGCCACAATCCCGAAACGCACTTAATTCCGCTAGTTTTACGCGCCGCGCAATCGGATAAACCCGTTCAGATTTTCGGCGACGACTACGACACGGCGGACGGTACGTGCGTTAGAGACTACATACACGTAGACGACCTTGCCGACGCGCATATTTTAGCTCTTAAAGTTATCGATCGATATAATGGCGCGCTCAATTTAGGAATGGGCGTTGGCGTTTCGGTTCGAGAGATTATAAACGCGGCGCAAGCAGTCGTCGGCAAGAAGGTTTTGTTTGAAATCGCCAAGCGCAGAGCGGGCGATCCCGCGAAACTTGTAGCGGCAAACGCCAAAGCGATCGATATTTTGGGTTGGAATCCGCGTTACAGCGATATAGAAACAATTATCGCAAGCGCGTGGAATTGGGAAAAAAGTAGAAGGTTCTGAAGGATATGAAAGCCAAAAATCTAATCGTAGGAGCGGGGCTAACGGGCGCGGTTATAGCTGAACGCCTCGCCGCTAAAGGTAAGCCTTCGCTAGTGATCGACAGACGCGATCATATCGGCGGCAACTGCTACGATTACAACGACGGCGGGATCACAATTCACAAATACGGTCCCCACGCCTTTCATACCAATAATAAAATCGTTTGGGATTATCTTTCGCGCTTTACCGAATGGCGCTACTTTTTTTTGAAAACTACCGCGCATATAGATAACCAACTTGTTCCGATCCCTTTTAATATCGATACGATTTATGCCCTATTCCCAAATAACCTTGCCGAAAAGCTAATCGATAAACTAATAGCAAAATACGAATACGGCGCTAGCGTCTCTATTAGCGATCTGCAAAAAGCGGACGACGGCGATCTAAAATTTCTCGCGAACTTTATCTACGAAAAAGTTTTCAAAAATTACACCGCCAAGCAATGGGGAATAGACCCAAAAAATATCGATCTCGCCGTGTTGGCTCGCGTGCCTGTAGTAATCAGCCGCGACGACGGCTATTTTCACGACAAATATCAAGGCATTCCGCGTTTTGGCTATACCAATATGATCGCTAACATATTAAAATCTTCGCCGCTAATCGAAACGCGCTTAAATACCGATTTCAAAACGGCGAATATCGAATACGAAAACCTATATTATACAGGCGCGATCGACGAGTTTTTTGATTATAAGTTCGGCGAGCTACCGTATAGAAGTTTGCGTTTTGACGTTACGCGAATCGAAAAAGAGTATGTTCAGCCTACGGCTGTCGTTAATTACCCCAATAACCACGACTTTACAAGAATCTGCGAACATAAAAGATTCTTAGACGAACAAGCGCCGCATACGATTGTATCCGTCGAATATCCAGAGCTGTTTGAGCGCGGCAAAAACGAGCGATACTACCCGATCGAATCGCCACAAAACCGCGCTCTATACGAAAAGTATCTTGCCGCAGCCAAAAAATCGCCAAACGCTTATTTTTTAGGCAGGCTTGGCGAATATAGATACTATAATATGGACGATACGGTTGATCGGGCTATGAAAACCGCCAATTTTAATTAAAGGAACATTGATGGAAAATCAAATGCAAAGTACTAAGCTATATAACGAGTATATACATTATTTGCGGCGGCATATCCAGATCGCCGCTTCTCCAAAAGCGCTTCTTTTTATTTGCTCGCATGATTTTGGAAGCGCCGCTATGAATACCGAATACGCAACATTAACTACGGCGGTAAAAGAGAGCGGACTTCGTTGCGATTTTTATAATATCCCCCCCCCCCCCTCAAGAAAGCGACGATGTGAAGCATAAAATCATATTCGATCTTGAACAAAAACTGAAATTGATAGGCGAGTATTGCGATAAAGATTCTCTGCTTGTCTTATACGCGCCAAATATGTTCCCCTTCTCGTATTGGTATGGCTGGGATTTTATCCAGCATTATTTTGCTTTCAACCAATACGTTGCGTGTTATTTTTTACCTTGCTTGTATTATAGAGCAACGCATTCATATTTTAATCTTTTGTCAACCTATCGCCGCGCATTGCAAGTTGGAGATTATATGGAATTTGGCGGCTATGTTGGAAGTACTATGTCTGCCGCTTATTATTCGCTCAAGAATGTTATTAGAAATTTTTATGCGTTTGATAGCTTTTGCGGACTTATTGGGACGCAGGAGAATGAAAAAGAGATATTTGGCGACGGACAATATTCGTGCAACGAAAAAAGTTATTATCACAACCTAGCGTTTGCGGATGTGGATACTAGTAGAATCCATTCTGTCGCCGGCGATTTTTTGGCTCTAAATGAAAACGCTAAGTCGATCAAAGAAAAGAATGGAATGGAATACTGCGCTATAGCCCATATTGATTGCGACATATTTCTGCCCGCCTACGAGTGCTTAAAATTCTTAGAACCGCTACTAAAACAAGGAAGCTTTCTGCTGATGGACGACTACAACGCTATGTATTGCGACAACAATGCGGGACTTAGAAAAGCTTTGCGACTTTTCTCCGCTAAATATCCTGCGTTTCAATTTGAATTGCACCAATTTTATGGTCCGCACCAAGCGTCATTCATTGTACACAAGATAGCAAAGAAATATTTTTTTCGAAGATAGAAGATAAAAGTAATGAGAGCGCAAATGAAAACAGAGGCGATACGCGTTACATTTACAATCAATGACGCGCGATCGAACGCGCGCTAAATAAACCCGATTACGGACAAAAAACAGAAAGGATAGGAAAACAACATTATGGAGCGTTCTCTCTCGCCAAATACAATAGAAAGACCAACAATACACATCGCATTTACGATCAACGACGCATATGTGAAATATTTCGTCGTATGTTTAACGTCGCTACTTGAATCCGCTGGCGACGAAGAGCTTCACCTTTACGTTATTCACGACGATATTACCGAGCATAGCAAAAAACGAATACTTGAATTACAATCGATTAAAAATTTTCAAGTTGGTTTTATAGAATTCAATACAAAACTAAGTGTTAGGTCTCCAACACAAGCTCATATATCCGCAAATACGGCATATAGATTGATGATTTCAACGCTTATGCCCGATATAGACGAAATTATATTTTTGGACGCAGACCTGCTTGTAATCAAAAGTCTAAAAGAGTTATGGGATCTAGACATATCAGACTACCATATGGCGTGCGTAAACGATCAGGCGCCGCTAAATAATAGCTTTAACGATTGGATACCGTTGCTAAAATTGCCCGCTTCTTATAGATATGTTAATACGGGCGTATGCCTCGTAAATCTGAAAAAGTGGCGGCAAGAAAACATTGAAAAAAAATTCTTGGCGGTAGCAAACGATTTTTGCAACGTTTTGAAATTTCCAGAACAAGATATTTTAAATATAGTTTGCTCTGAAAAAATCCTTAAACTCTCGCATATATGGAACGCTATGCCTTTGCAAAAATATGCGATATTAAGCGAAAAAAAAGAAGCGTTCTCCGATCCGCATATTGTCCACTATGCCGGCTACAATAAACCATGGATCTATCCCGATGTGCCTTATGCCGATCTTTTTTGGAAATACGCTCGTAAAACCTCTTATTACGAAGAGCTACTTTATAATTGCAAGAGAATGCAACAACAACAAACGATCGACGATATTTATTGGTTAATGCATGAAATAAGGTTAAAGAATAGATATTATCGCAAATTTATTCAGTATAAAATACTCGCTATTTTAACGCTAGGCTTAATTAAAAAATATAAGAATTTAAGAAATGAAAACCGTCAAAAGTTAAAATATCTTAAAAAACGTTTCGCTTGATAACCAACATGAAAGAACCAAAAATCAAAATCCTTGTCGGCTACCATAAGCCCGCCACGCTTCTAAAAAGCGATATTTTTACGCCTATTCATTTAGGAAGAGCCGTAACGTTAGACGAAAGCAAAGATGGCGCTCTTGACGCGGACGATCTAAAATGGATGCAAGAAAATATGATCGGCGACGATACGGGCGATCATATTTCAAATCTAAATCGCACGGTAAACGAGCTAACCGCATTTTATTGGGCATGGAAAAACCCCGATAAGTTAGACAATCCCGATTATATCGGTTTTATGCACTATCGCCGACATCTTTCATTTGCCGACGAAAAGCTACCCGAAAAAGAAAAACAAACATTCGACCAAATGTATGAAACTTTTGCGTTAGACGACGAGTATCTACAAAAAACGCGATTGAATAACGACGAGAAAATAACCAACAAATGCGCCGACTACGATGTCGTTATAAAATCGCGGCATCGGCTACCAGGAACTCCATATCAACATTATGAGCATAACAGAGAAGGTCATACCAAGATCAAAGATTATGATACTGTTTTGCGGATACTTGCGGAAAAATATCCTTCTTTTATAAAATACTCAGAAAAATATAACAGTGGTAAATTTGCGTATTTTACGAATATAATTATTATGAAAAGCGAACTATTTTACCAATATTGCGAGTGGTTATTTGATATTATCTTTGAAACGCAAAAACAAATTGATATTTCCAATTACTCCGCGCAAGAAGCCCGCGCTTGCGCTTATATTTCTGAGTGGCTGATGGGTATTTATATTACATATTTATATAATGCTACTGATAAGAAAATTCTTGAGCTACAAGGCACATATATAGAAAATTCTGATTACGGAGTGATACCCGCTATAAAACCCGCCTTTGCGCGCAATAATGTCCCTGTGGTTTTTGCTTGCGAAGGCGATTTCTATCTTTATACTGGCGTCGCTATTAGCTCTCTTATCAAAAACGCTTCGTCAAATTATAATTACGATATTCTTATTTTTGCCGATCCTGAAGCGCTAAAGAAAAAGAATTTATTGCTTTCTTTAGCCGAAAATTACGACAATATCAATATTCGACTGATTAACGCGCTTTCATTTATTGACAACCATACCAACAATTTGCTTTTTGTCTCGCATCATCTACGAAAATCTGCATATTATCGTTTGTTGGCTAGCGCAATATTGTCGAATTATGACAAAACGCTATATCTTGATAGCGATATAGTCATTCATAAAGACGCGGCGCAATTATTCAATACTGATCTTGAAAACAACATTATAGCCGCCGTTCTTGATGTAGGTGTGCATATTGGATTCCATACAAACGTTTGGCATCAACAATATTTGCTATTTAGACTTAAACTAGAAAATCCCTATAACTATTTCAACTCGGGCATTCTTGTTATGAATCTAAAAAAAATTAGATACGAAAGGATTGAACGGCGGTTTTTTGATAAGTTAGCCGAGCTTAAAAATCCAAACTTTTGGGATCAAGACGTTCTAAACTGCGTATGCGAAGGAAACGTAAAGTTTTTGGATATAAAGTGGAACCACCAATTTTCGCCGCCATATCAAACGCCAAACTGCGCTAATGACTGCCCTACCAAATTGATCAAAGAGTATATTGTTAATATCGACGATCATTATATTACTCATTTTACCGATTGGTTTAAGCCGTGGTTAGAACCTCGCAAAACATTGGCGGAACACTTTTGGCGCTACGCTAGGAATACTTCGTTTTACGACGAGATTATCCAAAAAAATATTGGCAAAATCAGTCAGAATACAATTAACGATATTTATTGGCTAATGCGCGAGATTTATTACTCAAACAAACTCGCTTACGACAAGCGCAGATACAAAATCCTATATCTGTTGTCATTTGGAAGAGTTAAAAAATATAAAGAAAAGTATAACAAAGCAAAACGTAGGCTAAAAGAGCTAAAAAGGAGATTATCGTGGTAGAGCAAAAAGAAAAATCAGTTTTAATCGCAGGCAACGGACCTAGCCTAGCGGCTATAGACTACCGCAGATTACCCCGCGATATTGAAACTTGGCGCGTAAACGAATTTTACAAAGAACAAAAATACTATGTTGGAAAACGGGTCGATAAATATTTTTCGGCAAATTACAATCAGAATCATGCCAACGGACTCTTGCTTGCCCTTTGGTTAGCGGCAAGTCGAGGAGAGTATAATATGATGGCGCCTAATCATTTTTATGTAAGTCTAGAAACTACCACATTTCCTTCTTGGGCGAAATGGCTATATACATTACGTAAATCAAGCAAATCGCCTGACATAGCCGAGCTATATGATTATATTGCAACGCATAAATTTAATCCGCGTTCAGGCCTACAATTAATCATAATAGCCGCGTTAGACGGCTACAAAAACATATATATAGTAGGAAACGATCAGTTTGGCGATTCTGAATTCGCTTCCTCTATGGATTACGCGTGGGGCGAAGCTCATGTCTCGCAAGAAATAATGGAGGTGTGCGCAAAAGCGCATACAGCCGCGGTTCAGAATAAAACAATAGAAACGCTTAAAAAACACCCTGGAGTTAGACTGTTCTCCGTGTCTCCATCGTCGCCAATCTCTCGATATATCGAGCTAGCGCCAATTATTAACGAATATCCGGAAGGTTATACTCCTCCCGATAAGCCGTCGGGATTTGTAAATGAAATAATCAAAATCAATGCGCCGCAACCGCCCGCAAGTCCGCTAGAAGTCAGATATGAACAACTTACTAAAGCCGTTAATGATCTTAAAACCGAAGGCGTCAAGTCAAATCAGGCGGCGCTCTCGGCTATAAAACATGAAACGTCAAACAATATCGGTCGGTTATGCGAACAACTTAGCGGCATCGCAAACAAAATCGACGAATATATTGCCTATCGGCGAAAATACCCGAAATGGCTAGTCCTTTTCTATTGTTGCTTTATCCCCAACAAGCAAAAGCGCATAGCGATCCGCAAAAAATACGCGCGAAACGTAAATTAAGGCGGCGACGGATCGATCTTGCTTTGGTTTTCGCAAGCCGTTAGCCAAAAAGAGCGCGGTTTAACTGATTTTGTCGAGCCTTTGCGACAATCTCGCGTAGATTTTTGTAAAAACTTTCAGAAAAAACGACAAAAAGCATTGCTTGGAGTTAAGAAAATAGTATAATATGTAAGGTATTTTGATAAATGGTCTGATGATTTTAAGAAGTGCGCGCGCGTCAAAGCTAGACGGCGAGAGGATTTGAAAAGAATAAAAGAACCATTTATTCTATTCCAACAAAAGCGAA
>JAISRI010000203.1 GCA_031273735.1 Helicobacteraceae bacterium | reverse complement strand
CGATCCGCCCTTTTCTATCCGCGAAGGTTTTTCGCAAATCTACGAACAGACGCAAACGCTTCTTTCGTCGCTTCCGATCGACGCTCTTGCGGGCGCGATAGTCGAACATAGCTCAAACGTCGTCCTAAGCGATCGTTTAGGCGCTTTGGCTATCTCTAAAAGACGCAAGTTCGGCAAAACGACTCTTAGTTACTACCAAATATAAACCTTCTTGTTATTCCCGCGTCCTCTCCCGTCATTCCCGCGAAAGCGGGAATCCAAACCAAAACCAACGCATTTGTAAAACCCACGCATTGTCAGCAATCCTACATTTACAGTCATTTCCGCGTAGGCGGGAATCCAAACCAAAGACCTACGGATAGCGATCGCCTTTGGTTGTTCGTAAGTCTGAATACTCACGACGCAAAAGCGCTCGTTTTGGATTCCCGCCTACGCGGGAATGACTGTATATGCTGGTTTTACTAAATAAACGAAGGCTCAACGCATTACTAAACCCGCCTTTAACGCAACAAATCCGTCGTATTCAGTCATTCCCGCGACTTTAGCGTAGCCTAGCTTTTTTTTTGGGGGGGGGCGTAAATTGCGGAGGAAGGCGGGAATCCAAACTAAAAACCTACGAATTACGATCGCTTTCGATCCATTCGTAAGTCTGAATACGCACGGCTACGCCGTATTTGGATTCCCGCTTGCGCGGAAATGACGAGAGAGGACGCGCTACGCTAAAGTTGCGGGAATGACTGTAAATGTAGGATTGCCTTGTTAAAGACGGAATACGGCAATTGCTTAGCGTTCTTGGTTTTCGTTTGCGATCGGTGGATCGAAGTCGGCTATGCTCTCGCCGCTAAAGCCAGATTCAATCAGGCTTTTAAGCTCTTTGATCTTTTCGTCGCCGCCGATCGAGCGAAATCTCTTATTGCTTGTCGCATTCACAAGCGCCCGCGCCATTTCGGAGGTTCTCGCGGCGATCGCGTGCGTTTTTTGCGCCACGCGCTCGGATTCTTTTGTCATCTTTCCTATCGTTTCGACGACTTCATTGATATGTTCGATCGCGCCCATCTGATCGCGACTTGCCTGCGCAACCTGCGATACAAGCGCGCTTGTATCTTTGATCTTCGCGCTTAATCTTTCGTAGCCTTCCATCATTTGCATAGAAATCAGTTTGCCCTCTTCGGCTCTGCGCTGACTCTCTTCGCTTAACTCTTTGATCGTCCGCGCCGCCTCGACGCTTCTTGCCGCTAGGTTTCTCACTTCGCCCGCCACGACCGCGAAGCCTTTACCCGCTTCGCCCGCCGTCGCCGCTTCCACCGCCGCGTTTAACGAAAGGATATTGGTCTGAAAGGCGATTGCGTCTATTGCGTCAATCGCCTCGTTGATCGCGTTCGCGCTACCCACGATCTGCTCCATCGCGCTCATAGTCGCGCCCGCGCACGCCGCGCCCTCTTTGGCGCTCTTTTGCGTTTCGTCGGCGATAGTCGCCATCAACCCCGCTTTTTTGGTCGTGTCTCTGATCGCAGAGGCGATCGCAGCCACAGCCACGATCGTTTCTTGCAAAGCGTTCGCTTGTTTGGAGGTCGCCGTCGATAGCGAATGCACGTAGCCGCCAAGCTCTTGCGCGTTATTCTCCAGCGATTTGCCGTTTTCTAAGCTGTCGTAAAGCATTCCGCCAATCGACTCTCCTAGCCGATTTATCCCGTCGTTTAGGGCGCGAAGCTCGCCTTGAAGCGTTTGGGCGTTTGTCAAAGCGGTGTAGTCGTCGCTTTCGTAGGCTTTCATCACGCGCAAAATCTCTTCGATATTATGCTCCAGCGCCGCGATCATAGCGTTCATCGTCTCTTTTAAAGCCGCGAGAGCGGGGCTGTTCGCCTCGCTGACAAGACGACCGCCGACAAAGCCGATATTAACCTTTGAAACGATCTGCGTCGCCTCCGCGATAAAGCGGCGATCCTGCTCCAAACCGCGCTCGATTCGCGCTATGTTTTTGTTGAGCGCCTCCGCCATCTGCCCGATTTCGTCGCCGCTTTTAATCTTTAGGCGGTTAGCCTTCGACTTTGTTTGATTAAGAAAACCAAAAAAGTCTAAAAGCCCCGTTTGCAAAGCGCGAAGTTTGTTGTTGAACATTCGCGTAAAGAAAACCGCAAATAGGATCGCGAACAAAAGCGCCAAGCAGATAAATATGCCGAGCTTTGCCTGCGAAGAACGGATTACCGCTTCGCTCCAACGCGTCGATACGGATAGATCCATCACTCCCAAAACGTCGTTTACCTGATTTAGCGCGTGGCAACGAACGCAGATCGGCTCGGCAATCAGCGGTTTTAAGAGCCGCATATGCCGCCCGTCTTCGCCGTTATTCTCCTGCCATATGGCTTCTTTGGTCGAAAAAACGCGCAGAACGTCTGGATCGTTGGTGAATGTTTGCGGTAGGCTAAAAGTGGCGATTACCTCTTTATCGGGCATAATCGATAGCGAATGGACGCCTTCGATCCCGTATGCGCGCTCTAACGCCTCTTCGATCACGATCCGATCGCCGCTAAACATAGATAAGCGCAAGGTTTGAAAGATCGATTCGCTTACCATCGTCAGCGTTTTACGCGCGCTACGCTCGGAAAGCTCTCGAAACCCTATGCTGGTAACGACATAGACGGTAATCGCTCCGAGCGTCGCGCTCGCCAAAATGATAGTTAGCGCCTTCGCGCCAAATGTTTTAAACGTCTGCGCTCCTTTTTTACGTCAAAGCAAAAGTGATTCCGATCGGTTTCGAGCCGACGGAGTATAGCAACCGAACAAAAAAGAGCCTAATAAACTGAAGCGTTAAAAGGACGATGATCGGCGCAAAATCAAACCCGCCAAAGTTCGTGCGTATAAAGCGACGAATGTAGGCATAGAGCGGCTCGGTAAGGCGGTAAAGCGCCTGAACTATCGGATTATACGGATCTGGACGCACCCAGCTAATCGCCGCCGCGACGATTATTACGAACGAGTAAGCCGTAATTATCATCTCTAATATATTCGCAACCGCGTGGCAGAAGGTCGCTAAAACTTCCATTTTGCTCCTTTTTTTTGCCCGTATTTTAGCAAACCGCGCTGATCGCCTTTCTCTGAAAGCGAAATTGGGATATAGTTCGCGCTCAAAAAATCGCGAGCGAATAAAGATGCAAATCGACTACAAAGAGATTTTTAACGGCGTTAAAACGATAGCGATCGTAGGTCTATCGCCCGATCAAACCAAAGCCAGCCATATCGTAGCCAGATATATGCAAGCGAACGGATACGAAATTATCCCTATCTATCCGAGCGGCGAAACGATATTGGGCGAAAAGGTTTATCGAACGCTTAGCGAAGTCGATAAAAATGTCGATATGGTAGTTATGTTTCGCAAAGCTATTTTTGCCGACAAGTTGGCGATCGAGGTTATAAAACGCGGCGGCGTTAAGGTCTTTTGGCTTCAAGAGGGAATCATTAACGACGCGGCGCTTGAAATCGTTAAGAAAAGCAACCTTATAGCGATCCAAGATCGATGCGTTATGAAAGTGCATAAAGAGTTTATAAAATGATTACGATTAAAGAGATCAACGAAGCGCGATCGCGTTTAACGCCAGCGCTTGCCGAAACCCCGTTCGCATACGCGCCATTTGTCAGCGAGCGGACGGGTTTTAACGTATATTTTAAGAAAGAAAATCTACAAAATACGGGTAGCTTTAAGCTACGCGGCGCGTTTAATAAGATCGCGACGTTAAGCGAATCCGATCGCGCAAAAGGCGTTATTGCCTCTAGCGCGGGCAACCATGCGCAAGGCGTTGCCTATTCGGCGCGGCATTTTGGCGCGGAAAGTTATATCGTAATGCCAGAAGCCACGCCGCTTCTTAAAGTAAACGGCGTAAAAAGTTTGGGCGGAAACGTGATCTTACAAGGGGCGAATTACGACGAAGCCTACGACTGCGCGCTATCTTACGCCAAAGAGCGCGATTTAACTTTTATCCACCCGTTCGCCGACGATATGGTAATGGCGGGACAAGGGACGCTAGCGCTAGAGATGTTAGAACAGATCGGAGATCTAGACGCGATTATATCGCCAATCGGCGGCGGCGGATTGATCAGCGGCGTCGCCGTAGCGGCAAGAGCGCTTAAACCAGATATTAAAATTATCGGCGTAAACGCGCGCGGCGCCAACGCTATGAAAAACTCGTTTTACGCCAAAAAGCTACTTAATTCGCAAAGCGTTCGCACGATCGCGGACGGCATAGCGGTTAAAAACGTATCTTTGGCTACTTTTGAATATATCTTAGCGTTAGTAAACGAGATCGTAGAGGTAGATGACGAGGAGATCGCAAACGCGATTTTATTTTTGATAGAAAAGCAAAAATTGGTCGTAGAAGGGGCTGGAGCCGTAGGCGTGGCGGCGCTATTACACAACCGCGTAGATCTGAAAAAAGGCGCTAAGATCGGCGTTATTCTTAGCGGGGGAAATATAGACGTTACTATGCTTTCCGTCATCATTGAAAAAGGTCTAGTTAAATCGCATCGTAAAATGCTCTTAAAAGTAACCTTGATCGACAAGCCGGGCAGTTTGCAAAAACTATCGGAAGCGTTGTCGTCGGTAAGCGCCAATATAGTTCATATCGATTACGATCGCACCGCTAAGGCTCTTGATTACGGCGACGCTTACGTTTCGGTGGCGCTTGAAACCAAAGGCGAGGAACATCAAAATCAAATTCGCGCTAAACTAAACGCAGACGGGTTTATCTATCAGGAGGAGGCGTAGAAATGGAACAGATATTAATTGATTATCAATACGAATTGGCGTTTGGCGTTCTTTTAAATTTTGCTATGTCGTTCGGCTTTGGAATATACAAGATATTTAACGTTGATTTTATGTCGATAGCAAAACTTATGGATCGCTATCCCATTAAACCAAACTATCTAAAAACCGTCGTTTTATGGTTTGTTCCGTATTTTGGCGCTTGCGTAGTTTTTTACGAATTATTTATCTTGCAAAAAGCGATCAATCGCGGAAAAACGGTATATGAATATATGGAAGATAAAATCAGCAGAGAATATGCGCGTCAAAGTTCTAAAAACGATCGCAACGATTAACGTTTGTAATATCAAAGCGGCGCAAAAGGATATATTTGTCTGATTATGGAATCGCGCTTCTGAATATGGGCGGCGCGGCAAGCGAAGAAGAGGTTCCTATATTTCTTAAAAATATGTTTCGCGATCGCCATATTTTGCGTATCGGATCGCGTCCGCTCCGCTATCTATTAGCGTGGTTGATCGCCTCAAAACGCAAGTCCAAAGCGCTTTCGCATTACGCTATGATCGGCGATCGTTCTCCTATTTTAAGCCACTCGCGATCGCTTGCGAAAAAACTCTCCGCAATCTCTGGCGCGCGCGTTTTTATCGCTATGCGCTACGCGCCGCCTTTTACTAGCGAAGCGGTCGCGGAGGTTAAAAAAAGCGGCGTTAAAAGATTGGTTTTACTACCGCTTTATCCCCAATATTCTACGGCGACCACCCTCTCTTCGCTAGAGTGTTTTTATAGCGAGATGAAAAAGATCGCCTTTAGCTTGCCAATATCGCGCGTCGATCGTTTTTACGATCATCCAACCTATAACGCCGCTATTATAGACGAAATCAGAAAGGTTCTCGACGCAAAAAACGCGAGCGAATTCGCGCTGGTTTTTTCCGCTCACGGATTACCGCAAAGCGTAATCGATAAAGGCGATCCATATCAAAGCGAATGCGAAGCGCACGCGCGAATTTTAACTAAACGATTAACGCTGGAAAATCTATCCTTTGACGAAATTGCTCTAGCCTATCAATCAAAAGTGGGGCCTCTTAAATGGATAACGCCCTCGCTAGAGCAAACTATCAATGAACTATATCGCAAAGGACATAGAAAACTTTTAATCGTTCCGCTAAGTTTTCCAATCGATAATCTTGAAACCGATTACGAGCTTGCGATCGACTATTTTAACCGCGCAAAAAAGATCGGCTACGAAGAGTTTTTAGTCGCCCGTTGCCCAAACGATAGCGATCGTTTCGCAACCGCGTTAAGCGAGCTTGCGCTTTCCGCTCTGATCGCGGGTTGAACTTCAATAATAAAGAGCGACGTTATGAAAGCGTTGGCGATCATTGGGCAGAGCGCGTCGGGTAAAAGCGATTTGGCTCACAAAATCGCTCGAAAAACAAACGCCGTCTTACTATCGATGGACTCGCTATGCGCGTATCAAAAAATTGACGTCGCTTCCGCAAAACCTACAAAGATTGAGCGCGAAGGTTTAATCTATTTTGGATTAGACATAGTTCAGCCGCGCGAACGCTTTGGCGCGGACGAATTTATCGCGGAGTTTGGACGCGCTAAAACCTTTTGCGAGGCGAATGATCGCAATCTTATTATTGTTGGAGGAAGCGGATTTTATCTTAAAGCGTTAATAGGCGGGCTTTCGCCAATTCCAAAAATTACCTACGAAATAAAATCCAAAGTTAGCGATCTTTTAGGCGACGTTAGCGCGGCGTATAACGAGTTAAAAACAATCGATCCAATTTACGCCGCAAGGATTTACGCAAACGATCGTTACCGTATAGAAAAAGCGTTGCTAATATCTTACGCAAGCAAACAAACGCCTACTATTTGGTTTAACGCAAATCAGCCAAAACCTATTTTACAAAATGTAGTAATCGCGCAACTTTTCTTACCGATCGATATTTTACGCGAACGGATCAAACAAAGAACGCGCAAAATGCTTGAAAGCGATCTGATAGGCGAGATCAAAAATCTTTTATCTATCGCGCCTCGATCGGCTCAACCTTTTAGGGCGATAGGAGTAAAAGAGACGCTAGATTATATCGACGGCAAAATTACGGCTGAGGAGTTAGAAAACCTGATCAATATCCACACCGCGCAATACGCGAAACGCCAGCGCACATATAATAAAGGGCAATTTAGCGATATGATTGCTAAGCCGATCGACGAGCTTGAAACTTTTGGCGCGGATTATTTAAGTTAAGGCGTATATTGTAATATCGATCGCAAATCTTTTTCATCTACGATCGCGTTAGCCTCTTTTTTCAAAATCTCTTTAGCGCAAAAGGCGATCTTTGTCGCGGAGTATTGAAACATAGCGCGATCGTTCGCGCCGTCGCCTACGGCGACGGTTTGCGCTTCGCTCGCGCCTAATAAGTTTTGAACGCGGCGCAACATATCGCCTTTAGAAAAGTCAAACAACATTTCGCCGCCTACTTCGCCCGTTAAAGCGCCGTTTTTTTGGCGAAGTATGTTTGCAAACGCGGCGTTCGCGCCTAGTTTTTTGGCTATCGGATCGGTTGCTATATGAAAACCGCCCGAAAAAATTACTATAATATAACCGCGTCTTTTTAGCTCCGTAACCGTTTGTTCCGCGCCGTTCGTTAAGGGCAGATTTTCGCATATTTTTACCGCTTTGTCGTAGGGCATTCCTTTTAACGCTCCTACGCGGCGCGTTATCGCTTCAAAAAAGTCCAATTTGCCGTTCATCGCTTCTCGCGTGATCGCCGCGATCTCGTCGCCTTTGCCAAAAGCGGAGGCTAAAATATCGATCGTTTCGCCGTCCATTAAAGTAGAGTCAAAATCAAAAACGCAAAGTTTCATAAAACCCCTTTTTTAACCGCAATAGTATCAAAACTATTTCTAAAACTAAAAGCCGCGAAAGTCAAAGTCATTTTATATTACTATTGCGAATCTTATAAAAGGAGCTTCAATGAAGCAAAAAGCGTTTATTTTCGGTTCTGGCGGAACCGCAAAGATGATTATGTCGAACGTAGAGCAAAAAAGGGATTTTTTTTCGCAAACCGCGCAAGGATCGATGTAACGCGGAAAAGCTACGCTATGGCTTTCTAGTCATTACCGCGAAGCGCCCGCTACGATAAGAGCGCGAGGCAGGGATTTTGGATATAATACGCGAGAGCTTACGCGCGCAAATTAAAGGAGCGTTAATGAGGGTAAATGTCGGATTCGTATTGTGTTTGGCGATATTTTTCACATTTGACGTTTCACGCGCGGAAACTAAAAAAGACGAGACCATAAAACATAATGTTACCGTTAACGGGATAGATATTTTTAACGTCGTCAGTATGTCCGAATGGCTTAAAGCGTTTGGCGCGGACGGCAAAACTATAGAGATATATGAAGCCGAGTGTAGTGTAGACGGATATGTAATTAAAGTGCGTTATCCGCATAGAGATATAACTCTACTTCTCTCTTCGGATGATAATCCAAACATCAAAGAGAGAGGAATCTTTCGCAAAAAAGCGACAGGTCGTTATGGCAATGAGTATTATATAAACGATAGCTACAAAAGTATGCCGCTGGTTGTGTGGATTATAGAATATGATTTTATCGCGCGTTCGCGCGATGTGGTGGTCATAGACGGGAAAACCGTAAAGCTTGATATGAGCTTAAAAGAGTTTAAAGAGACATTCGCGTACAGCGTTAAGAGCGATGAAGATGATAGCCTCTACTATATCTTGGCAAATCCGGGTTTTGACGAGCGCTATACTATATATTTTTACTTTAAAGACGATAGGCTATTTAAGATTTCTACCGACATTTGGGCGCCTTGCTGAGTTAGTCGCTACATAAGAGACATCTGACCGAAACGCCGTCCTTTTCTTGTTTGAAAGTGTAAGTTTCGTCAGAAAAATGAGAGAAACTAATGCTCACCTCATTTTTGCCTTTCCAACTGTATGTTACTAAAAGAGGACCATCATCATACTTGCGCCTCTCAGGCGTAACGGCGTGATATCTTAAATTCTTACCGATATCCAAGCTCTTTTCCAACACCGCGCGCATCTCTTTACCAATGTCGCCTATCTTACCGCTTTGATAACCAGCGTAAACCTGCGCCAATGTCGCTTTCTCGTAAAAACATTCATAACTAAATAAGCAAGCAAAGTCTTTCTCCTCTTTGCTAAGCTCGGTGTCTTTACAATCAGATATGAGTTCGTCCGAATGCAGCTGCGTCGTTATACAAACAGATATCAGCCAAACCGCCGACAACTTTCTCATTTCGCACCCTCTATTTTATTTGGCGGATTATAACATAATTAGCGCTTTTGCGGATAAATGAAGCAACGGCGGATTTCCGCTTCCGCCGAGACGACGAAAGATGATCGCAAATAAAACAACGAGCGCTTCAAGTTTGGCGTTCTGTCGCCAATTAACGCGAAAACTCGATATTAGAAGATTTCTTAAATTGGCGTTATAATATGCGCGTCGATCGCGTAAGAGCGCTGGAATCCAACGCCGATCTCGTCATTTCCGCGCGAAGCGATAGCCCAGCTTGCGGGGCGTAATCGCGGAGGGAGGCGGAAATGACAAAATATAAAGTCAAAGGAGGAAAAGATGTCAATTTATCGAGAGTATGATATTCGAGGCGTTTTTGGCGACGAGCTAAACGCCGATCGGATCAAAAAACTAGGCTTTGTCTTGGGCAAAGAGGTTGGCGCGGGTAAAGCCGTAGCG
>JAISRI010000186.1 GCA_031273735.1 Helicobacteraceae bacterium | reverse complement strand
GGTTCTACGAATTGCGCTTACGGGAATATCCGTTCGTATGGCGGCGACTCGGCTCAATGTATCCTCCTTGTTTTGGAAGGATAAACAAAAACCGTTCCCTTAAACCTCGCCGCTTAAACTAAACAAAAATAAAAGGCTCAAGACTAGAGCCTATTTACAATAGAGACGCCAACGCGATTAAAGTCCGTTTTACGCGAGGCAAAAAGCCTTGCGCGGGCGCATTTGGTTTCGGCGTTAGAGCTTGGAGCGGATCGCGTCGACTTTGTCTAGTTTTTCCCAACCGAATCCTTCGTTTTCGCGCCCAAAATGCCCGTAAGAGGCAAGCGCGCGATATTGAGATTTGAGCAGATCGAGCGCGGAAACGATCCCCTCTGGCGTTAGATCAAATATCTCTTTAACGAGTTTAATCAGTTTTTCGTCGCTTTCAGGCGAGCGATCGCGATATATTTCGACCGCGATCGGCTCTGGCGATCCGATTGCGTAGGTTAAATGGACGGTAATTTCGTCCGCAATTTCGGCGGCGACTAGATTTTTGGCGATATATCGCGCCATATACGCGCCGCAACGGTCGATCTTGGCGGGGTCTTTGCCGCTTAATGCGCCGCCGCCAAAAGCGACGCGCGTTCCGTAGAAATCCGACGCGCTTTTGCGTCCCGTTAATCCCGTATCGGCTTGAGGTCCTCCGATCACAAACGATCCCGAGGGGTTGATCTCCGCGCGGGTTTTCTCGTCGAAAAGCGACCTGGGCAAAGCCTCTTTAACGACCTCCTCCATCACCGCCTCGCGCAGATCTTTTAACGCCGCGCTTCTTGCGTGGTGCGTCGAGATTAAGATATGTTCGATCGCGATCGGCTTATTATTTTCGTAACGAATCGCAATCTGCGCTTTGCCGTCGGGCAACAAAAAGGGCAAAACGCCCTCTTTTCGCGCTCTAGCTAAACGGCGGGTCAATCTGTGCGCCAACGCGATCGGAAGCGGCATAAACTCTGGCGTTTCGCGGCAAGCGTAGCCGACGACGATCGACTGATCGCTCGCGCCAAGTTTGCCATTTACGCGTTTTCCTTCGGCTATATCGGGGCTTCTTTCATTAACGGCGGTGATCACGCCCGCGCTTCGGTAATCAAAGCCAAAAGCGCCGTCGGTATAGCCGATCTCTCTTATGGCGTTTCGCGCTATTTCGCTAATCGGCGCGTAGGCTTCCGTTTTCATCTCGCCCGCGATAATGCAAAAGCCGTTCGATATTAGCGTTTCGCACGACACGTCGGCTTTAGGGTCTTTTTCTATAACCGCGTCGACGATCGCGTCGCTGATCTGATCGGCGATCTTATCGGGGTGTCCTTCCGTAACCGATTCCGCAGTTTTAACGCTCATTTTTTATCTCCATAAATCGCTTTTATATGCGCCGCTTTGCTCCCCATATTAGCCAAAAGCGCGTCGGCTAGAACAAGCGCCGCCATCGCCTCGCAAACGACGCCGCCGCGAACGCCAACGCAACTATCGTGCCGCCCCTTGATCGAAATCTCGCGCTCGTCTGCGCGAATGTCGACGGTTTTTTGTTTTTTATGGATCGAAGGGGTCGGTTTGAAGCTGATCGTAGCGTAGATTGGCGTACCTATACTTACGCCGCCTAGAATCCCGCCCGCGTTGTTGGTCGTAAATCCGTTTGCGGTTATCTGATCGTTGTTTTGGCTTGCGCGTAGCGCCGCCGCCCGCGCGCCCGCTCCGATCTCGACGGCTTTAACGGCGTTAATTCCCATTAGCGCTTCGGCTAATTTCGCGTCGAGTTTGCCGTAAAGCGGTTCGCCTAGTCCCACGGGAACTCCGCTTGCCAAAACCTTAACGGTTGCTCCGATCGAATCGCCGTCGTTTCGCGCCGCTTCGATCGCCGCGATCTGTTCGGCTTCGCGGTAGCGATCAAGGGCAAAGATCGGGCTTGTTTGAGCGTAGTCAAAATCTAACTTTTCGCCCCAAACGTCGCCGATCGCCAAGATGCCGCTTTGAACTTTCGCGCCGATCTCGTTTAATATCAGTTTGGCGATCGCGCCCGCGCCGACTCGCGCCGCGCTCTCTCTAGCGCTACTTCGTCCGCCGCCTCTGTGATCGCGAACGCCGTATTTAGCGAACCACGAAAAATCGGCGTGGCCGGGTCGAAAAACATCGCGTAGCTCGTCGTAATCGCCGCTTTTGGCATTCTCGTTTGCGATAAAAATCGCGATTGGCGACCCCGTGCAAACGCCCTCGAAAACGCCGCTAAGAATCTGGGCGCGATCGCTTTCGCTTCGCTTTGTGCTTCCAACGCGATCGTTTCTAGGTTTGCGCCGATCTAGCTCGCTTTGAATAAACGTTTCGTCGATTTTTAGCCCCGCGGGAACGCCGTCTAAAACGCAACCTATTCCCGCTCCGTGCGACTCGCCAAAGGTCGTTAAACGAAGTCTATATCCAAAACTATTCATCGCTTTTCTCCAAATCTTTTTCCAGCGCGATCAACGCCGCTTGCGCCGCCTTTTGTTCGGCGGCTTTCTTGCTCGCGCCTTTGCCTAGCGCCAAATCTACGCCGCCGACGCTTAGGCTGATCTCAAACTCTTTTTTGTGATCGGGACCCGCTTCGCCGACAACGCGATATTCTGGGATCGCGCCGAACTTTGCCTGCGTTAATTCTTGCAGTTTTGTTTTGTGATCGTTTAAAAGTTTTGCCGAATCGATCTCGCCAAAGCTCGCCTCCAGCGCCGCGATCGCGCATTTTTTTGCCGCTTCGATCCCGCGATCGAGATAGATCGCGCCGATTAGCGCCTCGTAGGCGTTTGCTAAGATCGACGGCTTTGTTCGTCCTAAACTTCGCGCTTCCGACGAGGATAGAAAGATCGCCTCGTCTAAGCCTAAAAAAAACGCGATTTTCGCAAACGCCTCTTCGCTTACAAGCGAGGCGCGAAGTTTGGTTAAATCCCCCTCGCCGTAACTCGAAAAACGGCGAAAGAGATATTCGCCTACGATCAGATCTAATACCGCGTCGCCTAAAAACTCCAGCCGCTCGTTGTTCTCTCTGCCCTTAACGCTTCTGTGCGTAAGAGCCGTTTGCAAAAGATCGCGGGATTTGAAGCGGTAGCCGATCTTTTTTTCAAGCGATTCAAGCGGATTTTTCATATTTTATATTTCCTCGATTCGGCTTCTTCTTTGGCGATCCGATCGCATCTTTCGTTTTCGGGGTGTCCGCTGTGTCCGCGCACCCAATTTGTATTAACTATATGCGGTTTTGCCGCTTCAACATAGGCTTTCCATAGATCGGGATTTTTAATCTTTGCGAAGTTCTTTTTTTTCCAGCCCTCTAACCACTCTTTAATCCCTTTTAGCACGTAAGAGCTATCCGAGCATAACTCGACTTCGCACGGCTCTTTAAGCGCTTTTAGAGCTTTGATTGCGGCGCTCAACTCCATTCGATTGTTTGTCGTTAAATCTTCGCCGCCTTTTAATACGCGCTCGGTTTCGCCGTAACGCAATATCGCGCACCAGCCGCCCGGACCTGGATTGCCAAGACTGCTTCCGTCCGTAAAAATTTTAACTTTCTTCATTTTCTCCGCCGTTTCTAGTAAAAATTAGCGCTATTTTCATAAGCGTTTTTGTCGTCTAACCGAACATTTTTGATCAAAATCGGCTCAATCTGCGCCGCCTCGACGCTTTGGCAGTTCGGACACCTGAAAAAATGCACGGGAAAACTCGTCAAACAATGCGCGCATCGATATTCAAACTCTAGATTGGCGATTGTTTTAGCGCTTCCAAGTTTGATTAGTAGATCAAACTCGAAAATCGCGCTCTGTTTCGCCGTCTCTAGCCAGCCTTTAGCCGAATATAACTCGGTTAAAAGCGGATATTTTAGCGCTTCGTTCGCCTCAAAGTTATCTTTTGGAGTTCGCCAAAAGAGATCGATCGTTTCGCTTAGACGTTCTTCGTCGATTATCCGCCACGCTCTTTTTGGATTGTGCGCGAGGAGAAACTCAAGGACGAGCCTAAAGAGATAAGGAGATTCTTTTAATAGATTTAGCAAAGCCTCTTCGCGCTTATCTATAGGCAGAATCGGATCGCGAACGATCGCGTTTGCCTTTAATAGCGATCGCTCTTTAGAGCTATCCCTTCCTAACTCTTCTAGCGCGTCTAAAACCTCCAAAGCGCGATTATACTCTTTGGTTTGTTCGTATATGATTAGCAATAACTCTAGCGCTTCGCGGTTTCTCGCCTTTAATTTAAGCGATTCTAACAAAATATCTCTGCTTCGGTGATAAAACCCCGCTTTGTGATAGGCTTTACCCAATAAAACCATCGTTTCGATGCGCAAAGATTTATCTATGACGATTTCAAGAACCGCCAAATAGATATGAATCGATTCCGCGTATTCGCCGTTTTTGAAATAGATCGACGCCAAAACGATCAGCGAATCTACCGAATCTGGCTGCGTCGTCAAAAGCTCTCTGTAATCTTTACCGCCTCTTGCGCCGTCGAAGCGCGATAAAAAACGCTCAATCTTTCTCTTTTGCCGCTTTTTTTTAGAGAGATTCAATATATGATCAAACATAGCGATTAGCGCGATCGTCAAAAGCAACATCGCGACGCTAAACGCCGGATTTCGGTAATAGATCGTTAAAAAATCAAAATTCATAAACGCCCTTCGCAAAACCGCAACGTTACGCCTTTTTCGCCAATCTTTCGCTTTGGTCGAACGCCGCTTTTAGCGCTTCAAAAACAGCCGAGCGGACGTTGTTGGCTTCCAGCGCCGCGATCCCTTCGATCGTCGTTCCGTTTGGGGAGCAGACGCGCTCTTTTAACAGCGCGGGGTGAGAGTCGGCAAGAAGCGGCGGCATAGAGGCGAACAGCGCCTGCGTTAGAAAATGCGCGTCGTCGTTTTTCATACCCAGCCTAACCGCGCCGTTTGCCATCGCTTCGGCGATCAAAGCCAGATAGCCCGGTCCGCTACCGCTAAGAGCCGTCGCGATCGCAAGCTCCTTTTCGCTTTCTAGCCAAATCGCCTTGCCAACGTCGCCAAAAAGCTCCAGCGCCTCGTTTTTGAAACCGCTATCGCCCGTAACCGCCGTCGCCGAAGCGAGATGCGTCGCGGCTAGATTGGGCATCGCGCGGATAAAATAGTCCGCCTTGAAACTCGCCCGCAAAGTTTCCAGCGTTACGCCCGCCATAATCGAGACGATCGAACGCGCCGAAACGGGGATTTTGACGCTTTTAAGCGATTGCGGTTTGACCGCCAAAACGACGACGCGACCCTGCGCCTGTAAAGCGTCCGAAACAAATTGGGCGTTTGGCAATTTATGTCTTTGCGCGGCGGAATTTTCCAAAACAACGATATTATGACGTTTTTCCCAGCCTTTTAACAACGCGCTTCCCATCGCTCCCGCGCCTATCAATAGAATATCCATATTTTTCCTTTGTCGAAGTATTATACAATTACGCTAAACAAGAAAAGGAACGTAGAGATGTCAAAGGGTTTCACTCTGATGGAGCTAATGGTCGTCGTTATTATTTTGGGTTTGCTCGCCGCGTTGGTCGTGCCTAATTTGATGGGGCAAGGCGAGGAGGCGAGACAGAAGCTCGCGTGCGTCAATATGAAGCAGATTGAGTTGTCGTTAAACGACTTCAAGCTAAATCTTGGGGATTATCCCACGACGGAACAGGGATTAGAAGCGCTGATTACAAATCCCGACTCCGATCGCTACAAAAACTTTCGCGTGGGCGGTTATCTTGGCGCGAAAACCGAGCCAAAAGATCCTTGGAATAACGCTTACGTCTATTATCTAAACGACGACGGCTCGCCCGAGCTTGTTTCGCTAGGCGCGGATCGTAAAGAGGGCGGAGAGAGCTTCAATCGCGACTTAAAACTAAGCGAATGCGGGCAGTAAGCCGCGCCTTTACGTTGATAGAACTGCTTATCGTCGTCGCGCTGATGGCGATTATCTACGCGCTGGCGGCGGGGTCGTTCAAGCGCGATTCGCTTCAAGACGCGGAAGAATGGAGGCTTGAAACGCTCGACGTCGCTTTGAAAAACGCGGGGCAAAACGAGTATCTTAAACTTGTCTGCGAGGGCGAGGCTTGCGAAAATTGCCGCGTTGTCGACGTAAAAGGCAAAGAGATACTTGCCGATTTGACTCTTTTCGAGGAGCCGCCAAAGGCTTTTTACTTCGATAAAAACGGCTATTTAGAGGAGCTAAAGTTTCCAGCGGATCGTTGCTTTGAAATGGAGCTTTTTGAAAACGGCGCGATTGGCGAAGCGCTTGTGGAACACAAAGGGCTTTTTTACCGCTACTACTCCGCGCTACGCAAAGCGGAGATTTTCGCAAGCCTCAACGACGCGAAAACAAGCTACGATCCGCGCTCGCGGATACCGCAGTATAGCTCCGAGTTTTTTAACGAGTTGGACTAATGCTATACAAATACCGCGCGATCGACAAAAAGGGCGAGCTACAAAAGGGCGAGATCGAAGCCGCGAGCGCCGAAGAGGCGGCGGCGAAAATTCGCGCTAAAGGCTTGCTTTTCGATCGGCTCTCCCCCGCGAAGCCGTCGATTCTTTCGCGCCTTTTCAAAGGGCGCAGAGATAAAATCGCGCCAAACGCGCTGGCTAGGATCAGCCGCGATCTGTCGATCTATCTTAAGGCTGGCATATCGATCGTAAACGCGATTCGCCTCGCGGCGGCGCAATATGCCTCCGATCGTAAAATGGCGGGCTTTCTTTCGGCGATCGCCACGTTTTTGGACGAGGGCAAAAGTTTTTCGCAGGCTTTGGAAAATCAGAGCGTTTTCGAAATCCCCGCGTTTTTTAGGCAGTCGATTCAGATCTCGGAAAACGGCGGCGTTCTACCCGACGTGTTACAGGAGCTTGCGCGCTTTATTAAAGATTTAGAGGGGATCAAAAAACAGGCGAGAAACGCGCTTTTTTATCCGATTTTTATCGTCGTAATGGCGTTTTTTATGGTTATTTTTATGATGACCGTCGTCGTTCCGCAGATCACGGGAATGTTCGAGCAGTTGGGGCAGGAGTTGCCGCCGCTTACGCGCTTTGTGATCGCGACGAGCGATTTTATAGGTTCGTTTTGGGCGTTGATCGTCGCTATGATCGCGTTAATTATTATCGTGCATATTTTAGCGCTCAAAACGCGCCCGACTTATCGTTACGCGGTCGATCTTTTTATGATCAAACTGCCGATCTTGGGGCGCATAACGATGACTACGGAACTGGCGCGTTTTTGCTATATGTGTTCGGTGTTAATGCAAAGCGGCGTGCCGTTTGTTCAGACGATCAGGCTCGCGGCGAACGTTCAGACAAACGTCGTTTTATCTTCGCTATTTCTAAAAGCCGCCGATCGACTTGTAGAGGGCGGCAGACTTTCCGTCGCGTTACAGCAAAGCGGTTTTGCGATCGACGCGGCTTTCGTTCAAGCGATCGCGCTTGGAGAAGAGACCAGCGAACTAGAGGCGATATTATCAAATCTTTCGGCGTTATACTTTGAAGAAAACCGAGATCGCATAGCGATCTTTTTATCGCTCTTAGAACCCGCGTTAATGCTTCTTGTCGGCGGACTTGTCGGCTTTATAATAACCGCCATGTTGTTGCCGATCTTCTCTATGAGTATCGGAGCGTGAATGCGCGGCGCTTTTACGTTAATAGAATTGATTGTAAGCGTTACGCTTTTATTCTTGCTAATCCTTTTTTTAGCGAGCAATAATAAAACGCTTAAAGCCTCTCTCGATCGGGCGCAAAACATAGAGGCGCAAGAGAAAGCCGACGCCGATCTTTTGAACCTATTAGTTACCGATATTTTGCAATCAAACGAGATCAATATCGCGCATGGCAGAGAGTATGACGTTTTGTATTTAAATTCTACGCGCAACTCTTTAAGAGGACACAGCGCGGCAAACGTCGCCTACGCGACGCTAAAACCCTCCGCGTTTTTGCTAAGAGTCGAATCGTCAAAAGCGTTTAAGCTACCAATCGCGAGCGCCGAAGAGCTTTACAATTATCATTTCCTGCCGATCGAAACTCCGCTAGATAGCTTTAAGATATACAAAAGCCAAAAAAGCGGCGATCAAAATAGTAGCGCCTGCTCCGTTTTGCTCTATATCGCCCCAAAAGAAAAAGAACCGAGACTGCTCGAAATCGGACTGTTAAACTCCTCCGCCTGCTCGTAGCCAAATCATTCATTTTTTTCGCAAAATCCAGCCAACTCGCGGGCGGGGTTTAACTTTCGTGAGAAAAGCCCGTTACGTTTAATCGATCGTCCATTTTCACGCATAGGATTTGATCGGAGTTTTCTTTTGAAACCATATAGTCGAACGAAACTTCAATCCGATCGTCTTTAACGCCGAAAATCAAACTAGGATAGTCCAATTTTTCAACCGCTTTCGCTACGTCGAACTCGTCAAAACTCTC
>JAISRI010000185.1 GCA_031273735.1 Helicobacteraceae bacterium | reverse complement strand
AAGGAGTTGGCTTTTTAGCGTCGGCGCTTAATTGCAACTTCTTGAAACGCAACACGTTGATTCATAGCCAAAATGATCTTGCAAAACCAGTTTATCTTTCGCGAGTTCAAGTATGACGTGTTTTGCATAAGGCTGATCTTGCGCTCTCCTTGGAGGATGTTGAGCCTGCTCTTCTAGCGAGCGTTTATAGCTTGGCGACGCCTCTATATTTTCATAATTATACGACATAGCGCCAAAGAGAATAGTCTTGTCTTCAAGTTTCCAATTTCCGCTTATTTCGACGTCAAATTTAGCTTTTTCAACCCCTATTTTCGTTATATACTCGACAAACTGCGTTGAGGTCGTTTTATGGGTTCCGTCTTTGTTATACATTACCTTCCGTATAATCATATGCCTACTTTGGAGCGCGTCTTCCTTGCTTTTGCAAACCCACGCTTTATCCGTAAGCAAATCTTGGTCGTCGTCGTCGGCGCTGAACGCTATAAACGCCAACAACGCAAGAACCGCTAAAACCGCTATCTTTTTCATCGCCTCTCCTTCAAGAATGCTCATTGTATTACGCATTATTGCCAATCCGATCTAAAAGCGTTTAAGGAACCTTAAAGCGATCAAGGCTACAATCCGTTATCCACAATCCTAAAGGAGCAAGCCTTGAACTTACCTTCTTACCACAAGTTACGCTACGGCGTTATGGCGTTCGCCACGATCTTGACGATCGCGCTTCCGTTTATCACGATAAACGGTCGTCATATTTTTCTTCTCTCGTTCGATCATAAGCGACTAGAGCTTTTGGGCGTCGCGTTCGACATACAGGAGTTTTATCTGATGCCGTTCTTGCTGATGTTCGGCTTTCTGTTCGTTTTTGCCGTTACGACGATCGGCGGACGAGTTTGGTGCGGTTGGGGCTGTCCTCAGACGATCTATCGCGTAATCTATCGCGATCTAATCGAGGGCTTTATCTTTGGACTGCGAAGAAGAGGCAATAAACAAAAGCCTATCGACTATTCAAAGCCGATCAATCGGGTAAAAAAGGTCGCGGCGTTTCTGATCTGGGTCGTTTTAGCGTTTTTGGCGGCTTCAAACCTGAGCTGGTTTTTAGTGCCGCCCGAAGATTTTTTCGTCTATATTCAAAATCCGTCGGAACACCCCGTTTTGATCGGTATGGTTTTAATCGTTGCGTTCTTTTTGATCTTCGATATAGCCTTCTTGGGCGAGAAGTTTTGCGCCGCTATCTGTCCTTATGTGCGCGTTCAATCCTCTATGTATGATCGCGATACGATCTATACGATCTACGACCAAAAACGCGGCGGCAAAATCTACGAGGGCGATACGAAATTAGGCAAAAAACCGCTAGGCGAAAACGACGAATGCACCGGTTGCGAAGCGTGCGTTATTACCTGTCCGACGCATATAGATATTCGCAAAGGGTTACAGCTGGAGTGTATTAACTGCCTCGAGTGCGCGGACGCTTGCGCAGTCGTGATGAATAGGCTAGGTAAACCGTCGCTTATCAATTGGACGAGCGCCAGAACCGATTCGGGCGAAGGAAAAACGAGATTTATTCGCTTTCGCTCGATCGCCTACGCCGTTATACTTTCGCTGATCGCCGTCGCGATTTTAGTGATGAGCGGCAAGAAGGAAGGAATGTTGCTGGAGATCACAAAAACTGGGAGACTCTATAAGATCGAAACAATCGGCGACGTTAAGCGCGTAAGCGCCGATTATATCTTTCTGTTTACCAACACCAGCGACAAGCCGCGCAACTACTATTTTGAAATCCTTTCGCCCGAAGGGCTAAAAATTAGTATTCCTACAAAGGCGGTTCGCGTCGATGCGGGCGCAAAAGTCAGAGAGGCTGTAGAGCTTTATTCCGACGAAGCGCTCGCGCAAAATCCAGACGAAGACGCGAGGTTCAAAGCGCAGATTCGCGCCTACGCGCAAGACGACGACAATATCAGTATTATGCGCGAAACGGTTTTTATCTATCCCGCGCAAAGCAAACTAAGGTAGCTATGTTTGAAGACAAGCTGACCGCGTTTTTCTCCGCCGCGCCATACTTGGTTAGTTTCGCGGCGGGGATTTTGAGCTTTTTAGCGCCTTGCGTTTTGGCGATCGTGCCTTCTTATGTTTCATATATTTCAGGGCTGTCGATCGCCAAACTTAAACATTCTGAAAAACTAAGCTCCAAAGAGCATATCCATCTTATCGTTACGGCGTTTATATTTATTTTTGGGTTTTCCACCATATTTATAACGCTTGGGATTTTTGGCGATCTCGCGTTTGCGAGATTGATGAGAAGTCAATGGGCTAGAGTAATCGGCGGCGTTATTATAGTTATATTCGCTCTCTACTTCGCGAGGGTTATTAAAATACCGCTTTTTAGTTGGAGTTTTCAGACTAATTTTGGCTCGAAAACCGCGTTTTTATCGCCGTATATTTTAGGCGTTAGTTTCGCGTTGGGCTGGACGGCATGCACGGGGCCTATTTTGGGCGCGATCATTACGATGAGTTTTCAAGAGGGCGGTCGCGGCGGCGCTACGGCGCTGATGAGTATTTTTTCTTTAGGGCTTGGTTTGCCATTTTTACTGATCGCCTTTTTTGCCTCTTGGGCGCTAAGCGCGCTAAATAAGATCAAGCCATATTTTCGCGTTATCGAGGTAATCGGCGCTATTATTCTAGGCGCGATCGGAGTTAGCTATATCTACGACGGAATAAGAGTTTTAACCCTATGAAAAGAGAAAAACAAAGCGGTTTTAGTTTATGGCGCAATCTTAAACACTCTATAAGCGGGCTGATTGAAGTAACCAAAAACGAAACGCCGATGAAAGCGGAGATTTTACTGCTTCTTATAGGAAGCGCGATCGTTTTGTTTTTAGATATTGCGTTTGCCTACCGCGTAGTTTTATTTATTTCGCTTTTTTTGCCGCTTTTTGCGGAATTGATTAACAGCGCGATCGAAAGAGTAGTCGATCTAATAACAAGCGACTATCACGAACTCGCAAAAGCCGCAAAAGACGCGGGAAGCGCCATCGTTTTACTCGCGCTGATCGTTACGGGGCTAATTTGGGTTTGCGTCTTATCTATCGCCTATTTCGGAGGATAAATGCTAATTACTAACGCGATTTTAACCGATCATCTTGGGCAAAAAAGGGGCGCGTTGCGCATAAACGGCGGCGCGATCGACGAGGTTGGCGAACTAGCTCCGCGTAAAGACGAAGAGATTTTCGACGCTAAAGGCGCTTGGCTTATGCCCGGCTTGGTCGATCTTAATTTTCACCTGCGCGATCCCGGTCGCAAGCGTATCGAAACGATCGAAGAGGCGACGCGAAGCGCGATTTTGGGCGGAATCACGACGATTTTAGCCGCGCCCGATACCAATCCTCCAATCGAAAACGAAGCGATCGTCGAATACATATTGGCGAAAGCGGCGGAAGCGAAAGCGGCGCGAGTCTTGATAGCGGGGCAGATTGTCAAAGAAAACGGCGCGCTTAACGATATTGCCGCGCTTTTCAAAGCGGGCGCAAGCGCGATCGAAGGCAAAACGACGCTAGATAGCAACGCGATCCGCCGCGTTTTTGAATACGCGCTTATGGCTGGCAAACCGGCTTTTTTTACCTGCAACAATCTTTCGCTAGAAAGCGGCGGGGCGATGCACGACGGCGAGAGCGCTTCAATTTTAGGTTTACCCGGTTTGCCCGAATACGCTGAAAGTAGCGAAGCGGCGCGAATCGTTCAAATAGCGCTCGCGATCGGCGTTCGATTGGTTATCGAGGCGATCAGCTCCGCGCGGACGCTAGAGGCGATCAAGCCCTATATCGGCGATCGTATCTGGACGCAGACGCTTCTGCCGCACCTGTTACTAACCGAAGAGGATTGCGACGGCTTCAACGTAGCTTGCAAAATCTTTCCGCCGCTACGGACAAAAGCCGATCGGGACGCTCTGATCGACGGCGTTAAAAACAATCGGATCAATATGATCGCAAGCGGACGCTTACCGCAGGATACAAGCTCCCGCGATCGCCCTTTTGAAACGGCAAGCGCGGGAATGGATACGGCGGGCGTTTTTTTAAGTTTAGCTTATACCTATCTGATCGCCGAAAACAAACTAACGATCGAAGAGTTTATCCGCGCCGCCTCGTTTAATCCGTCGCGGATTTTGGGCGAACCTTGCGGGGCGCTCGAAAAAGGTTTAAGAGCCGATCTGATCGTTTTCGATCCGTCGCAAACGCGCCAAGTCGCTATTCGTGAAGGATCGGCAAAAAGTTTTTGGAGCGGCAAAACGCTAAAGGGCGCGGTTATAGCCGCGTTTATTTCAGGTAAGCAAGTCGATGTTAGCGAGGCTTAAACGCTAACGGGATAGAATACGCGCTTGTTTCGTCGGGATGTGGCGCAGCCTGGTAGCGCGCGCCCTTGGGGTGGGCGAGGTCGCAAGTTCGAGTCTTGTCATCCCGACCATTTATAAAATAGTCGCCGCGCACAAGCCGCTTCATCGCATTTCTTCCTATTTTTTCAATAACCGCAATCAACCTTATTTTATTTTTTCCGCTATAATCCCAGTCAATTTCCTTCTAAAAGGAGTTCCAATGTCGTTGCAAATATCGTCTAAACTCTCGTTAATTCCTTCCTTAAAACTGGGGGGGGTGCGATAGCTCTCGTTCCTCCGCGACAAGTTCGGCTTTATCTAAAAGCCTAAACAATAAAGCCCTAACAAGAGCTTTTACCGCTTTTAACAAACCATTCGCTGTGGTTACGCTTTTAGCGTTCTTATTCATAGGTTGCGATCTAACGGGAACGCCAAGTAGAGCTTCTAACGTGCTTATCGACGCGCAAACGCCGATCATTACCAACCAACCTCAAAGCGCGACTTACGATCACTACGAAACCCCCGATAATCCTTTAAGCGTAACCGCAAGCGTAAGCAACGGAACGCTTTATTATCAATGGTATAAAACTTCCGAAAATGGGGATACAAACGAAACGATCGCAGGCGAAACAGGTTCAACCTTTAGCCCTCCTACAAACGTAGTAGGCGAATTCTATTATTACGTCGTAGTTACTAATAAAAACTATGGCGTAAGCGGAAACAAAGAGGCAAACGCTACAAGCAATGTAGCAAAGATTACGATCAACAATCTTACCAACGCGCAAACGCCGATCATTACCAACCAACCTCAAAGCGCGACTTACGATCACTACGAAACCCCCGTTACTCCTTTAAGCGTAACCGTAGAACCGCTTAACGACGACGGAGCGCTTTATTATCAGTGGTTTTACAGCGACGCTGAAACCAATACAAGCGGAACGCCAATAACAAGCTCTACTATAGACCCAACCTTTAGTCCTCCTACAAACGAGACAGGCTACTTTTATTATTACGTCGTAGTTACTAATAAAAACTTTAGCGTAAGCGGAAACAAAGAGGCAAACGCTACAAGCTCTGTGGCTACGATTACGATCGACGAGCTTATTCACGCGCAAGATCCAAACATTACCGCTCACCCTCAAAGCGTAACGTATACGCAAGGACAAACCGCAACTCTTAGCGTAACCGCGACTTCTCCAGATAGCGGAACGCTTAGCTATCAATGGTATTCCAATACATCGAATAGTAATAGCGGAGGAACGCAAATACCCAACGCTACAGACGCAAGCTATACGACCCCTAACGATCTAAGCGTAGACAATCATTACTATTACGTTATAGTTACCAACACAAAAGACGTAAGCGGAAACAAAGAGGCGAACGCTACAAGCGAAGTAGCAAAGATTACGATCGACGAGCTTACTCACGCCGCTACGCCCGTTATCGACGATCAACCCCAAAGCGCAAGCTACAATCACAACGCGACTTCCGTTACTCCTTTAAGCATAACCATAGAAGCGCTTACCGACGGCGGAACGCTTTCTTATCAGTGGTATAAAACTTCCGAAAATGGGGATACAAACGAAACGATCGTAGGCGAAACAGACCCAACCTTTAGTCCTCCTACAAACGAAGTAGGCGACTTTTATTATTACGTCGTAGTTACTAATACAAACAATAGCGTAAATGGAAACCAAGAGGCTAACGCTACAAGTAACGTAGCAAAGATTACAATTGAATGTCTTGTTAGCTTCTACGACGCTAATCTTGATTTTAACGCCTCTATAAGCGTTCAAGCGAATAGCACGATCAATATCGCTTCATTAAAAACCGAGCTTGGTTTAGACGCTACCGCTCTATATCTAGCAAGCGATCGTATTGTTAACGATCCCTCCTACCAAGTAACGCAAAGCGTTAATTTTTACGCCGTTGCTAACGTTCAAGAGATACGAACAGAAGCGGAACTAAACAATACCCGTAACGATCTATCGGGCAAATATATTCTGCTTAACAATATAGAGCTAACAAGCGATACGTTAGGAGCGGACGACGGAGCAGGTTGGAATCCTATTGGCGATAGCTCTAACGCTTTCAAGGGTATTTTCAATGGCAACGAATATGCAATCCGAAACTTATGGATCGATAGACCATCAATCAATTACGTTGGTCTTTTCGGATATATCTACGGCGGCGCTAAAATCAGAAATCTTAGCGTAGATATTGATAGTAGCAAAGGCGGAGTAATAGGGCAAACCTATGTCGACGGCATTGCGGGGCGTGTTGGATCCTCCTCCATAACCGATAGCTACTCTACGGGAAACGTTAGCGGCACAAGCAATGTCGGCGGTATTTCGGGGAATGCTGCATACTCCTCCTCCATAACCAATAGCTACTCTACGGGAGACGTTAGCGGAACGGGCAATTATGTCGGCGGCATTGCGGGATATGTTTATAACTCCACGATCATAGATAACGCCGCGATCAATAAAGAGGTTAATGGATCGTCATATGTAAATCGCATAGTTGGATCTATAGGCGGCGGTAGCGTTCAAAATAATTTCGCGCTAGATACTATGAAGGCAAATTGGTAGCGTCGGCGGTTTTTCAAACGCAGGCGTTTCTAGTTATCACGGAACAAGCAAAACCGATGGCGATCTTGAAACGCAAGAAACCTATTCAGACGCTACTAACGGCGACGGGTTAGGCGGTTTAGGTTGGCAGTTTGGAAACGACGACGCGAGTCCTTGGGTTTGGGGAGCTTTTGTTGGCGAATATCCTTATCCCACGTTATATTGGCAGACAGTCGCGCCTTAGCACAGATCGATGCATTTCTAAACCTACTTTCAGCGCGACAAAACCGCCGAACGTAGTCATTCCCGCGTAGGCGGGAATCCAA
>JAISRI010000182.1 GCA_031273735.1 Helicobacteraceae bacterium | reverse complement strand
GGCTTAGGAGTTGAAAAAGATTTAGTTAAAGCCCGATCCGTGTTTCAAAAGATCGTTGCTGATAGCGGCGTTGGAACGGCAAAAGAAGAGGCAAAAAAAGCCCTAACCCAACTCGATCGTCTCGATCAAAATAAAACCAAATGATCAACTCCAACGCCCGTCCCTTCCCCGTCATTCAATGGAATAAAGGCGGACGCGGAGGAAATAAGGCGCGTTTGGGGGCGCGTGTTGATATAATACGCGACTTATGAAAAGATTTTGCCTGTTTGTTATATTTGCCGCGATCGCCTTTGCTTGTAGCGGCGATTGTGTTAGTTGCCACGCCTCGCTGGACGGCGCGCTTGGCAAGGATCGCGATCATAACGTTTTGCTTACCTGTATTTCGTGCCACCAACAGATCGACTCTCCCAACGCCGAATGCGGCGGCAACTGCTTTGCGTGCCACTCCGAAAACTCGTTTGATAAAAGCGTCGCGGAGCATAGAACGCTGGGCGATTGTAAGAGCTGCCATATCTCGGCTTCTGAGGGCGACATTACGGGCAAGTTTTTTAAGCTCGACATTCCCGACGAAATATTTAAGGATTCTTTGAACCGAGCGATGAAACCGCCAAAATAAGGATTATAAATGCAAACTAAGCCTCAAGTCGTCCACACGCTGTTAGACGCTTTGCCATATATTCGCAAGTTCTACGGCGAAACGTTCGTGATTAAATACGGCGGCGCGGCGCAGATCGACCCCGCGCTAAAAGATAAGTTCGCGCAGGATATAGCGCTTTTAAGTTTGGTCGGTATGAAGATCGTTATCGTGCATGGCGGCGGCAAGTCGATCACGGAGCTATCCAATCAACTAGGCGTGAAAGCGGAGTTTGTAAACGGACTTCGCGTAAGCGATAAAGATTCGCTTAGGATCGCGCAGATGGTCTTGTGCGGCGAGATCAACACCGAGATTGTAAGCCTATTAAACGATCACGGAGCGAAGGCGATCGGCATTAACGGCAAGGACGGCGGCTTTGTGAAAGCCGTAGCGATCGAAGGTCTAGGCTATACGGGCGATCCGCGAGAGGTAAATCCCGATCTGCTCTTAAAACTAATAGCCGATCGTTTCGTTCCCGTCGTCGCTCCGATCGCGGGATCGAGCGAGCCTACTCACCCTGGATTTAACGTAAATGCCGACGCGATGGCAAGCGCGATCGCGGGCGCGATCAGGGCGAAAAAAACGATCTTTATGACCGATACGACGGGCGTTTTGGATAAAGATAAAAATCTGCTTAGATCGCTTAGCCGCGCCGACGTTGAGCGGCTAAAAGCCGACGGCACGATCGCGGGCGGTATGATCCCAAAGGTCGATTCGGCTTTGGAGGCGCTTTCAAACGGCGTAGATAAGGCGCATATCTTGGACGGGCGCGTCGAACACGCTTTGTTATTGGAGATTTTCACAAGTCAGGGCGTAGGCACGGAGATTGTGCGATGACGATCGTTGCTATGACGACAATCGACGACGAAAAAGCGGCGAAAGCGCTTGCGCGATCATTGGTGGAAAATCGCCTTGCCGCGTGCGTATCGATCGCGCCAAATATCGAAAGCCTCTATTGGTGGAAAGGCGCGATCGAAAGCGCTAAAGAGCGGCTTTTGATCGTCAAAACGACCGCCGAAAAGATACCAGCGATCGAAGAGTTTTTCAAAGAGGCGCACCCATACGAAACGCCCGAGCTGATCTTTATAGAGTGCGGAGCAAGCGCAAAATACGGCGCGTGGATTAAGGATAGTTTAGGTTGCTAAAGCAAATATCCAATCTTCTATTTTACGAAACGAAAGAGCTAGAAAACAAAGTTCCAAAAGCTTGCGAGTATTTTGGAAACGCCTTTAGCGATCTGCCTTTTTTGTTGATCGACGATTTTTTAAGCGTCGATCAATGCAAGGCGATCATCGCGGACGTTCTGAGCGCGCCGCCAAAAGAAGCGGCTATGGTTATCAGTCCAAGCGCCGCTTCCCGCGTCGATACGGCGCATAGAAGTACCGATTGGCGAACGATTAGCGCGGCGAGTTTGGAGATTTACGATCAAGCTCTAACGCGGCAAAAAACGGCGCTCGAGCGCTTTTTTGGCAAGGCGCTTTTGGAGGCTTCGCGACCGCAGATTTTGGGATATAAGATCGGAGATTTTTACGACTCGCACGCGGATAACTGCTCGAAAACGCTCGACGAAAACGGCGAAATAGTAGCGTGGAAGCTGGTCAAGCCAAATCGAGTAATTACGACGCTGCTTTTTCTGAACGACGATTTTGACGGCGGAGAGCTTGTTTTTGACTATATTTTTGACGAGGCGGGCGCGATTTGCCGCTTAAAACCCAAAGTCGGATTGGCGGTCGCGTTTCCGTCAAACCCAATCTTTGCGCACTCCGTCAAGCCCGTTTTGAAGGGCTATCGTTTGACGATCGCGCAGTGGCATAACGCCTTATGATAAAACCTTCTATAATTTATTGACGGACGAAGGTTTTTACGGCGCTTGTTTACCGCGTAACCGTCGCGTTAGCGCGATTAGCGTAACGTTCTTAAAGCATAAAGTAAGTAAAATCACGAGATTTTCTCAACATCATAAAGGAGAAACGATGCCTTTGCTAGATAGTTTTCGCGTCGATCACACAAAAATGACGGCGCCTGCGGTTAGAAAAGCCAAGACGCTAACCACGCCTAAAGGCGATACGATTACGGTTTTTGATCTGCGTTTTTGCGCGCCCAACAAAGAGAGAATCGGCTCAAAAGCGATTCACACTTTAGAGCACCTTTTCGCGGGCTTTATACGCGAACATTTGCCTAGCGTAGAGGCGATAGATATTTCGCCTATGGGTTGTCGAACGGGCTTTTATATGAGCGTTATCGGCGAGCCAAAAGAGAGCTTAATAGTCGAAGCGTGGGAAAAGAGTATGATCGACATATTAAAAGTCGAGTCGAAAGAGGATATTCCAGAGCTTAACAAATACCAGTGCGGCGCGTATCAGGCGCACTCGTTAAAGGGCGCTAAAAAGGTCGCCTCAAAAGTCCTCGAAAGAGGGATAGGCATTATGGATAACGAATCGATCAAACTCGATCTTAAAGAGAGCAAAAAAGCTCCTATTAAAAGCGTTAAAAAAGCGCCCGTTAAAAAAAGTTTTCCAAAACCAAAGAAAGGCAAGTAGATGTATCTTTTCACCTCCGAAGCGGTTAGTCCGGGACACCCCGATAAATGCGCCGATATTGTCGCCGACAGTATTGTCGATTACCTTTTACAACGCGATAGCGCTTCTAGGGTCGCCACCGAAGTTTTTATCGCGGGCAAGAATCTCATAATCGGCGGCGAGGTTAAAACCTCCGCAGATATTACTACAGACGACTATAAACGGATCGCAAAAGCGGCGATAGAACATATCGGTTATAACGGCAAGAGCGGATTCAAGCGCGATCAGACTTTGCACTCCGACGATCTAAACGTCGAGGTTTACGTTAATAAACAATCGCCAGATATATCTCAAGGAGTCGATCAGACTAGCGGCGAAGTAGGCGCGGGAGATCAGGGGATTATGTTTGGTTTTGCCAGCGTTGAAGCGGCGGAGTATATGCCTGCGGCGATTAGCTTCGCGCGCGGTTTATGCGACTATGTTTATCGCTACGCGCTTAAGCATAGCGATAAACTTGGAATCGATATTAAAACGCAGGTAACGATCGATTACGGCTCTAAGGATAACTTTATCGCCGCAAAGCCGCAAAAGATACATACGATCGTCGTATCCGCGCCCAGCGAAGAAAAGTTACATATCGACGAAGTGCGCAAACTGATCAAAGGCTTGATCGACTCTTGCCCCGCTCTGCCCAAAGAGCTTTACGATCCAAACGATACGATTATCCATATCAACCCGACGGGACGCTACGTCAACCACGGTCCGCTTTACGATTCTGGACTGACGGGACGCAAACTGATCGTCGATAGTTTTGGCGGCTACGCGCCGATCGGCGGCGGGGCGCAAAGCTCTAAAGATTATACGAAAGTCGATCGAAGCGGGCTTTACGCGGCGCGTTGGATCGCCAAAAATATCGTCGCGGCGGGCATATCCAAAAAAGCGCTAGTTCAAATAGGCTACGCGATTGGCGTGGCAAAACCCGTGTCCGTCAGCGTCGATACGCAATTTACCGCAATCGACGGGATCAAAGACGAAGAGTTAAGCGCTAAAGTAGCCGAACGTTTCGCGCTCACGCCAAACTGGATTACCCGCGCCTTTAATTTAGATAAGCCGAGCAAAGATAGCTTTCTTTACGCGGACGCGGCGGCTAGAGGGCAGGTTGGAAACGCGGATTACCCCTGGGAGCAGATCGATCGTAGCGGTTGGTTTGAAACGCTTAAAAAATAGAGGGCGCGGATTTGAAAAGGCGCAAATACTCCGCCGCCAGCTTGATTGATTACTCGATTAGTTTTTGCGCGTTTGATTTGAACAATTGCAAACGCGCAAAAAACGCGCTTTGATAGAAGTTGGATATAATGGCGTCCATTTGCGAAGGCATATATGCGATTGCGCCAACCAGAAAACGGCTATCGATACAACACAGATTCGATTTTGCTCTACCGCTTTGCGTCGCAAAAACGGCTGAAAGGTTCGCTTTTGGACGTTGGTTGCGGTTGCGGAATTGTCGGTTTGCTTTTGACGCGGGATTTTGGAACGGAGCTTTCGGGCGTGGATATTCAGGAGGAAATGGTGGCTTACGCTATTGAAAACGGCGCGTTAAACAATATAAAAGCGCATTTTTTTGCGCAGGATTTTCGCGCTTTCGATCGGGGCGAAAAATACGACGCGATCGTTTGCAACCCGCCGTTTTATAGCGCTAAGACCACCCATAGCCGCAATTTATCGTTAAAAATCGCGCGAAACGCGGACGCGCTTTCGATTGCGGATTTTTTGCGTCAAGCGGGGCGTTTGCTAAAATCAAACGGCGAGCTTTTTTTCTGTTACGACGCTTCGGAGCTTTCGACAATTTTTCAAACGTTAGAAAATTTGCGCTGGAGAACGCGAACGATTCAGTTTGCGCACAGAACGCAAAAAGACGCGGCAAGATTGGTATTTATCAGCGCTAAAAAATCGTCCGTTAAAGCCGTTAAAGTTCTGTCGCCGATCTTTATGCGCGACGATGCAGGAATCAGCTCCGATATGCGCGAAATCGCAAAAAAAGCGGGGACGCGATGCGCGACTTAATCGTTAAAGAGGGTTTTACCTTCGCTTTCGATCCAAAGGCGTGCGAAAGTTGCGGCTCAAAGTGTTGCGCGGGCGAAAGCGGAGAGGTATATGCAAACGATCAAGAGATCGCAAATATCGCTTTATTATTAGGCGAAGAAGAAGCGGCGATAAGAGGGATATATTTTCGCAAAACTTACAAAGGCTATTTGATTAAAGAGCGCGAAACAAAACGCGGCTTTGAATGCGCTTTTTTGGGCGAAATTGGTTGTAAAATATATTCCGCGCGTCCTTTACAATGTAGGACTTTTCCCTTTTGGGAGGGTATGAACGATCGCGTTGATTTGCTAGCGATAGAATGTTCTGGGACGATCTTATGAAACCGCTTTTAACTCTTTTAGCGTTTTGCTGCATAAGCGCCGCAGAAACCTTTAATCGCGATCTATATGAAGCGCTTGCGATCGACGCGGAAAATCGAGAGGATTTTAACGCCTCCGCCGAATATAATCGAATTATTTACGAAAAGACAAGCGATAGAACAAATCGCGATCGCCAGATCGAAGCGCTATTAAGAGCGGAGCGCTACAACGACGCGATATTAGAGGCAAGAAAAGGGCTTTTAAGAGGCGATACATACTTTTTGCGCAGAGTTTTAGCGATCGCCTATTACGGAAAACGCGATATGCCAAACGCGATCGGCAACGCAAAGATATTGACGCGAATGACGCGCCAAGCGGACGACTATATTTTATTGGGCGATTTTTATTTAATATACAACGAAAACCGAAACGCTTTTAACGCTTACCAAAAGGCGTATTTACTCTCTTATAGCGAAACGGCTATCGATAAAATGGCGGCGGTTTTAGTCGATCGGCTGAGAAATGAAAAAGACGCGATTGCCTATTACGAAACGCATATAGTCGAACGAGGTTGTAGCGAATATCTATGTATGCGTTTAGCTTCTCTTTACGCGAAAGGCTCTAATGCGGGAGGCGTGGCAAGCGCGTATAAAAGGGTTTATAAGTTACGTCCAGACCCCACGATTGGACAGAAAATCGTAGAACTCTATTTGATGGATAAAAACTATAAACGTTTGATTAAGTGGCTTGAAGAGACCTCTTTTAACGACGAGATACTTTTGGAGTTATACAGAAACGAAAAACGCTTTAAGAAAGCCGCTAAGATCGCTTTAGCGCTTTATAAAAAAAGCGAAAAGATCGATTATTTAGCGTTAAGCGCTATGTTCGAATACGAATCAGGCGACGCAAATAATCAAGCCCTAATTAAAAAAACAGTGCAATCGCTTGAAAAGGTGGTAGCGGTCGAAAAAAATCATATCTATCTAAACTATTTAGGTTATCTTTTAATCGATCACGATGTGGATATAGAACGCGGAATCGCATTTGTGGTTCAAGCGTTAAAAATCGATCCAAACAACCTATATTACGCGGATTCATTAGCGTGGGGGCATTATAAAATGGGACGTTACAAAGAGGCTTATGAACTAATCGCAAAAGTCGCGGCTAAAGAGAATAAAGATTCAACCGTGATCGAGCATTACAACAAGATTAAAGAAAGTTATGAACAATCCCTAATAGAAAGCAAAAAGTGATACTTGATAAGATAGTAGCGGAAACGCGAAAAAGATTAAAAGAGCGCAAAGCTCTAATGCCCGAAGAGGCGTTGGGACGCGCTATGGCGTTAAACCATTTTTATCCTTTAGACGCGATCGCCGCCTTAAAAAAAGAGGAAAGCGCGCCGCTGAAGATAATCGCGGAGGTTAAAAAGGCAAGCCCTTCTCGCGGCGATATATGCAAAGAGTTTGATCCAATCGCGATCGCAAACGATTACGAAAAAGGCGGCGCGGCGGCGATCTCCGTTTTAACCGAACCGCAATGGTTTAAGGGCGATTTAGACTATCTCTCTTTGATCCGCAGGCACAATCGCCTGCCGCTATTAAGAAAAGATTTTATAGTCGATCGCTATCAGTTGTTAGAAGCGCTACTTTACGGCGCGTCTTTTGTCTTATTGATCGTCAATATCCTTAGCCTAAAAGAGCTTTGCGATTTGTTGGAGCAAACAAAAAATCTAGGTATGGAAGCGCTTGTGGAGATTCACGATAAAACCGATCTTACAAAAGCGATCGCCGCAGGCGCGAGCATTATCGGTATAAACCACCGCAATTTAGATAGCTTGGAGATGGATATGAGTTTATCGGAAAAGTTAATTCCATCGATACCGCAGGGTAAAATTATCGTCGCCGAAAGCGGATTAAACTCCCGCGAACAGCTTTTGGAACTTAGCAAAATAGGCGTCGACGCCTTTTTGATAGGAGAACACCTTATGCGACAAGCGGATCGCGCCGCCGCTACGCGGCAGTTAGTCGGCGTTTGATGTATCGCCTTATTCCGCTTCTAGTCTTTTTACTTTGCGTTCTGTTTTTTGTCTCTGGAACGCGCTATTCGCCGTCGCCCCTAAGTTTGTTTTTAGGGCAAAGAAATATTGGCAAAAAAGTTGAGATTATCGTAATTAACGATCGCAATTTAAGCGTAATAGAAGCGAACGCGACGCAAGAGATCGAAGGCAATGAAACAAATGTAGAGATCACGCCGCAAGAATCGCGAGATTTAACCGCGATCGAATCGCAAGGGAATAACCAACAAGAACAAAGTCGTATAGAACAGGCGCAAAAAAAAGACCCTCTTGAAACTTTATTGTTTAATTTTGGTTATCCGTTTGCAAGCGGCGTTATAGAAAAAAACTCTTGCGCAAACGGACAAACCTGCGCGCAAAACGGAGTTGTGCGAGGGATCAATTTTTCGCAACTCTACTGCCGCGCCGTCGCCTTTTCAAAAGGACGCGAAATGCCAAGATTTGCCTCCGAACCGTCGCAGAGTTTTGAGAGTTTTCAGTTTTGGTTAAGCAGACGACCGGCGGGTATGGACGCTATCTATCTCGTTAGCGATCCGTTTGTTCTAAGCGGTTCGCTTTTTGCGGAGCGCGGAGTTCTTAGGGGCGCTTTAACGCTTAATTTAAGCTCAAAATGGCGTTTTCCGTGCGAGATGAGCGAGGGGTGGCAAAGCGTATCGCTACCGCTTCGTTGCGCCGTTAGAAGGGGGCAAAACTCGCTCGATTGTTCGCTTGATCTAAGAACGCTTATAGAATCGTTAAGCGGCGTAGCGGCAAAAACAAGCGAGCCGCAACAAAAAGTCGAGATCGACGAGTTACGCGAAAACTTACAAGATCGCTTCAAAAACCGCGTACGCGAACACCCAAATATCGAAGAGATCGACTTGCGCGATCTATTTTAAGGAAAATCGGAGCTTATTCGCGCGTTTTTGCGTATAATTGTCCGCGATGATTATTCATATCGACTTTGATTGTTTTTTCGTTAGCGCCGAGAGGACGCGCGACAAAGCGTTTTGCGACGTTCCCGCCGTAGTGGCAAACAGAAACGACGCGGCGATATTTGGATCGAACGCGCTAAAAACAAGCTCCAAAGCGCAAGAGTCGTTAGGCGCTTTTAGCGGCGCGTGTTATTACAATAAGTTTGGCGACGGATCGTGGCGCGACTATTTTTTAGAGGGAAAAAGCGTTCGCGGAATGGTTGTGGCGGCAAGCTACGAAGCGCGAAAATATAACATAAAGACGGGGACGACTCTTAGCGAGGCGCTAAAACTATGCCCAAAGTTGCGGATTTTGCCGACCGATATGCCGTTTTATATGTCGCTTTCTCGTAAAACGGCGGAGTTTTTAGAGGCGCGTATTCCTGTTTTGGAACAGTATAGTATCGACGAGTTTTTTGGATCGTTACACGGCTTTATAGACGAAGACGAAACTTTGCGTTATTTGCGTAATTTACAAGCCGAAATCAATAAAGAGTTCGCCTTGCCCGCGTCGATTGGGGCAAGCGTTAATAAATCGCTCGCAAAATTGGCGGCAAAAAGCGTAAAACCTTTTGGCGTTCGCGTCGTAAAAAATAACGAAATAAAAGATTTTATAGAACATAAGCCGATCAGGGCGCTCGCGGGGATAGGACGACAGATGGGCGCTTATTTAGAACGCTACGGCGTAAAAACTTTGGGCGATATTACGCGCGCGCCAAGTTTGCTAGACTCTTTTGGCAAAACGGGGCGCGATCTGTTAAAAGAGTTAAACGGCGAAACGGCGGGTCAGATAACGCATAAAACCGCTCGCAAACAGATGGGAATATCCCGCGTTTTTGATCCGATTTTAGATCGCAAAGAGGCGTTAAGAAGATTTTTGATTCTTTGCGGACATCTAGCTTATCATATTACGATGAGCAAAAGAGAGCCAAGAGCTTTTACGTTTGTCGTAGGATATAGAAATTCGCCTAGCGAACATATTACGATCCGCTCCGATCGATTATTTAGCGAAAAAACTCTATACGATCTTGCAAAAGAGGCGTTTGACGCAATCGACAAAAACCCAAACGATCCGATCAATTTTCTTGCTATCAGCGGCGGCGATTTTAACGATAAACCAACCTCGTTTAATATGCTTTCGTGGCAAAACGATTATAAAAACCGCGCCATCAACGAAGCGCTATCCAAAACCCGCGCAAAATACGGATATAGCGCCATAACATATTCCAAACAAACTTCCCCTTAGCTTTTAACGCCGATTTGCCAAAACGTTCGTATTTTGTCGGCAATCGTCTCGGCGCGGGAGATAAAAAAGAAGTGATCGCCTTCAAACGACGTAAAAACGGCGTCTTTAATCAAATCGCGGATCGTTTCGCCGCTTTTTAACGGCGTAGCGCGATCGCTCTCGCCCCAAAAGATCAGCGTCGGTTTGTCGCGTTTAGCAAATTCGCCCGTGAAATCCTCGTCGACGACGAGTTTGAAGGTTTCATACATATTTTCGCTAACGCCGATCGCGTCTTTTGCGCGCAGGCGATCGCGCAGAGAGTTTGCGCCGACGCGCTTAAATCGTTTCGCAAGAGCGATTTTTAGGCGTATGTATAAAGATTTTGGTTTTGGAACGCCCGCGCTACTTAACAAAACGAGAAGCGGCGGATCGAGGAGCGCGGCGATCTTGCCGCCAAACGAATGAGCCGCAATCGTTTGCGGAGAAAAATCGAGTTCCGCAAAAACCGCGCCGAGAATGACCGCATAATCGGCGCTCGTCAAAACGCGATCGTTTTTGCTCGCGCCAAAACCGGGTAGATCGATATAGAGCGCGCGAAAATCGCCGAGATAACGCGAAAAGGCGTTTTTCATCAGCTCTTTGTTTGCGCCCCAGCCGTGTAAAATAGCGATCTTGGGCGCGTTCGCGTCGCCCTCTAACAGATAGGATATTTCATAAACGCCAAGCGGAGTCCTAAAAGCCCTAATCGCCATTAGACGTTTCCAGCAACGCTAAAAGAAGGGGTTTTGAGACGCTTTTGCGCTTGTAAGTTATAGTTTGACATAGACTGATAACCGCCATTAGCTTGTCGCGCGCGTCGATCTATAGGGCTACCTACGGTTTTTTGTATTTGCTGGTTGGTTTTAACGCTCATATTTAACTCTTCTTTCTTTTGACTCGTAAAAAAGCGAGCTAATTATACAGCTTCATATTCCAAGAACTCGCGCGTTTGTCCATAAAACCGTCGCTTTCCGTCATTCCTACGAATACTATCGCTTCGCGGGAATGACTAAGAAAGGAAGCGAGAATAACAAATAAGGCGATCCGTCGTATAAATAGCGCGATCGGTTTAGCTTTACGCCAAACCGATCGCGAGAAAAGAAAACCTGCGCCGTA
>JAISRI010000125.1 GCA_031273735.1 Helicobacteraceae bacterium | reverse complement strand
GCGCGATTTTTGCTTGAAAACGGCGATCGTCGCGTGGCTTAACGGCGTATTCATTACAATTACGCTCCCAAAAATCCGCAAAGGCTGACATTTGGAAAATATAGCAAGAATCAACGACGTTTCGTCGATCGACGCGCTTGAAAAACTTCGCGCCGAACTGCTAGGCAAAAAAAGCGCGATCAGCGAAGGTTTCGCCGCTCTCAAAGAGGCTTCGCCAAAAGAAAAGGCGCGTATCGCCGCCGAGCTTAACCGCCAAAAAACCGAGCTTACAAACGCGATCGCCGCGAAACGAGCGGAGCTAGAAAATCAAGAGATCGCGCAAAGGTCGCAAAAAGAGGCTTTGGACGTTACGCTTTTTGACGCTTTCGATCGCGGCGGATCGTTGCACCCGATCAACCGCGCAATGGAAGAGATTGTCGAATATTTTTTAAGTATGAACTTCGAGATTAAAACGGGGCCTTTGGTAGAGGACGAGTTTCATAACTTCGAGGCGCTCAATCTACCCAAATACCACCCCGCAAGAGAGATGCAGGATACTTTTTATATGAACGACGGCTTGCTTTTGCGCACGCACACCTCTCCCGTTCAGATACGAACTATGCTATCGGAAAAGCCCCCGATCAGAATGATCGCGCCCGGCGCGGTTTTTCGCCCCGATTACGATCTGACGCACACGCCGATGTTTCATCAGGTCGAAGGGCTTGCCGTCGATGAAAAAGGCGCGATCAGCTTCGCCAATCTCAAACATATCTTGGAAGATTTTCTCAATAGCTTTTTCGGCGACTTTCCCGTTCGCTTTCGCCCCAGCTTTTTTCCTTTCACGGAACCCAGCGCGGAGGTCGACGTGGGTTGCATATTTTGCCGCGGCGAAGGGTGCCGAATGTGCAAAAACACGGGCTGGCTGGAGGTTTTAGGTTGCGGAATGGTCGATCCTAACGTCTTTAAGGCGGTCGGCTATGAAAACGTCGGCGGCTACGCTTTTGGAATGGGCGTAGAGAGGCTTGCCACGCTCAAATACCGCATAGGCGATCTGCGCTCGCTTTTTGACGGCGATCTTGACCTTTTGGAGCAATTTAGATGATCGTAACTAGAAGTTGGCTAAACGAGTTTATCCCTTTAAGCGCCATTAGCGACGAACAGATCTCGCAAACCTTTGTGCGGATCGGACACGAGATCGCAAGCGTGAGAAAGATTGCCTTTGACGATCGTATCGTCGTCGGCAAGATCGCCGCCGTTAAAAAACACGAGAGCGCAGAAAAATTAAGCGTATGCGAAGTCGACGTAGGCGATCGGAAATTGACGATCGTCTGCGGCGCAAGCAACGTAGAGGCGGGGCGGTTTGTTCCCGTAGCTACGATTGGCGCTAAACTGCCCGACGGCGACGTTATAACCGAAGCGAAGATTCGCGGCGTAAAGAGTTTTGGAATGATCTGCTCGTCTAAAGAACTTGGTTTGGGCGCGTTAAACGACGGGATTTTACATCTGGATAACTCGATTGGCGAGTTAAAAGCGGGCGCGAAGTTAAACGACTATCCCGCGCTCGCCGACACGGTTTTTGAAGCGGAGCTAACCGCCAATCGCGGCGACTGCTCTAGCGTTTACGGCTTGGCGAGAGAACTTTGCGCCGCGCTGGAAACGCCGCTTTCAAGCGAACGCAAAACGCGCAACGAGAGCGCTAGAGGAATCGGGCGGATATTAAACCTAACGAGCGATCGGGAGGCGACGGCAAGCGTTTTGATCAACGCTTTAGAAAATCGCGGATTAGAACTGCCGCTTACAACGCAACTTCGCCTAGAGCTTTCGGGCGTATATTTTAACAAGCGTATCGACGCGCTGATCTCCTACGCGACTTTGACGACGGGCGTTTTGTTTCGCGCCTACGATCTGACGAAACTGGGTAGCGGAGCGCCTAGAGCGGAGTTGCGCCTCGTTAGGCAAAACGGGCTAAACCTGCTGATAGACGCGGTAACCGAACGCAAAATAGAGACGATCGGCATTGAAGCCGATCCGCAGTTTGCCGCTACGGACGCAAGCCCGCTCGTCGCGATCGAAGCCTTTTTCGCGCCGCCCGAAGAGCTTTCCAAACGCGCTTACGAGCTTAAACTATCCGGCGACGCGCTTTTTAATCGAGCCTCCAAAGGAAGCGAACCCGATCTAGCGCGAGGAACGCGCTTTTTAGACGAGATTCTCTCTCGCGTTAGCCATACCTTTTTCTATTCGCAATCCCTTAGCTACGCGCCTAATATCAGAGCGCGAGCGATCGCCATCGACTCTAGAGAGGTTAGCGGGGCGCTCGGACGGACGATCGCCAAAAATCAGACCGCTTCTATACTCAAGCGACTAGGCGCAAGCGTTCAGGCAAACGGCGATCAGCATAGCTTTTTGGTTACGCCTCCCGCTTGGCGGCACGATCTAACCAACGAAGCCGATCTCATCGAGGAGGTAATGCGTATTTCGGGGATCGACGCGATCGATTCAAAACCGCTTTTAACGAGCGCGAAACGCTCCGTTTCCGTTGGCTGGCGGCGTTTTCGCCTTGAAAGAAGCCTTGCAAATCGCGCCGCCGCAAGCGGTTTTAACGAATCGTTGCACTTTGTCTTTTGCGATCAAAAAACGGCGAAAAAGTTTGGCTTCAAACAGATTCCCTCAAATCTAAATATCGCCAATCCGATCGCTTCAAACCTTAACGCGCTCCGCCCTACGCTTCTAATCAACCTTGCGGAAGCCGCCGCGAAAAACCGCGCGAAGGGTAGATCGAGCGTTCGGCTATTCGAGATAGGCGATATTTACGACGAAAACCGCGTTCAATCCCGCGAGATAGCTTTTATTTTCAGCGGCGAAAAAGAGGCGGCTTTTATCAGCAATCGCGGCAAAACGGCAAATATCGATCTCTTTAGCTTCGCCTCTTTGATCGCGGGCGCGACGCTGGATTTCGCTCTCGAGGAGCGCGAGATCGAGTATTTGCAAAGCGCCCAGTCGGCAAAAATCGTCGTAAACGGCGAAGAGATCGGCGAGATCGGCAAACTCAATTTGCGCCTAGTTAAACATCTTGATCTAAGCGAGGCGACATTTACGGCGCGAATCAATCTGGATAAGATCTCCGATCGCGTTTTTAGCGCGAAAACCTTTAGCCGCCTTCAACCGGTCGAGAGAGATTTAAGCGTCGTCGTCGATAAAAAACTCCGTTTCGGCGAGATAAAAGAGGCGATCGCTTCGCTTCAAATAACGGACTTAAAGAGAATCGCGGCGATCGATGTTTACGACGACGGCGCTCTTGGACAAAAGCATAGTTTGACTCTGCGGCTGGTTATCCACCCTTTTGAAAAGACGCTTTCGGAAGAGCGCCTCGCCGCGATTACCGATCTTGTTCTTACAAAACTAAACGCCGAATTTGGCGCGGTTTTGCGATGAAACGCCTGATCGTTGCGCCCGCTAAAACGATTGGCGGCGAGGTTGCGGCGCTTTCCAGCGACAAATCGATCTCGCACCGCGTAGCGATCTTTTCGCTTCTTAGCGATCGTCCTTCGATCGCGGCTAACTTTTTACGCGCGGAAGATACGCTTCGGTCGCTTTCGATCGTCGAGCGTTTAGGCGCAAAGGTCGGCTTTAGCGGCGAAACGCTTAGAATCGAGCCGCCAAGCGCGATCGAGGAGCCAAGCGACTATCTTGAATGCGGCAACGCGGGGACGGCTATGCGTCTCTTTATCGGCTTACTCTCTTCGCAAAGCGGCTTTTTTGTTCTTAGCGGCGATAAATATCTGAACAACCGTCCGATGAAGCGCGTCGTCGCGCCGTTAAAGGAGATTGGCGCGTCGATCGACGGGCGAAAAGAGGCGAGCTACGCGCCGATCGCCATTAGGGGAAACCCAAACCTAGCCCCCTTCGACTACGCAAGCCTAGTTAGCTCCGCGCAGGTAAAAAGCGCGTTGATCCTAGCGGGCATAAACGCGAGCGGCGGGATATTGCGCGAACCCGAACTTAGCCGCGATCACACGGAGCGTATGCTCAAAGCTATGGGCGCGGATATTCGCGTTCAAAACGGCAAGATAGCGATCGCCAAAAAAACCGCTCCGCTAAAACCTCTGAATCTTCGCGTCCCTTGCGATCCTTCCAGCGGCTTTTTTTTCGCGGTAGCGGCGGCGATAACCCCGCGTAGCGATCTGCTTTTGAAAAACGTTACGCTCAATCCGACCAGAATCGAGGCTTACAAGGCGTTGCGCGATATGGGCGCGAAGGTCGAGTTTATCGAAAAAGAAAACGACTTCGAGCCAATCGGCGACATTCGCGTTCGCTACGGCGAGCTAAACGCGATCGAAATTAACAAAAACGTTTCGTGGCTTATCGACGAACTGCCCGCTATGGCGATCGCCTTTGCGTTTGCGCGGGGAGTCAGCCGAGTAACAAACGCGGCGGAACTGCGCGTCAAAGAGAGCGATCGGATCAAAAGCGTCGTCGGCAATCTGATTAAATGCGGCGTTTTGGCAAAAGAGCTGCCAGACGGCTTCGAGATCGAGGGGCGGGAGATGGTTGGCGGCGCGATCGTCGATAGCTTTGGCGATCACCGCGTAGCGATGAGCTTTGCCGTCGCGGCGCTTCGAGCGGACGGCGAAATAATCGTTAATGATTCGGAGTGCGTCGCGACCAGCTTTCCAAACTTTGTAGAGATCTACCGATCGCTTGGCGGGGCGATCGAGGAACAGACGGTTGCAAATTAAATTAGCCAGTAGCTGCGGTTTTTGCTTTGGCGTGAAACGGGCGATCAGGCTTGCCGAAGGCGCGCCTAACTCTATCGTGATCGGCGAGCTGATTCACAACCGCAGAGAGATCGAGCGGCTTGAAAAGAACTTCGGCGTTCGACTAACTAACAATATCGACGAGATCGGCAAAAGCGACGCGGCGATCATTCGCACGCACGGCGTGGAAAAAGAGGCGAAAGCGAAACTGTTGGCGACGGCGGGCGCTATTATCGACGCGACCTGCCCATACGTTACAAAACCGCAAAAGATCGCCGAAGCGATGAGCGCCGAAGGCTATCAGGTAGTTATCTTTGGCGATCGAACGCATCCAGAGGTCAAGGGGGTTTTAAGCTACGCCGATAAAAACGCGGCGGTCGCGGCGAACCCCGCCGAGCTTGAGGATATTGCTTTAGCCGATCGCGTTGCGCTGATCAGTCAAACCACAAAATCGATCGCCTCTTTTAACGAAGTAGCCGTCGCGCTAATAGCGCAAACTAAAGAGCTTCGCGTTTTTAATACGATCTGTAACGCCACTTACGATAATCAGGAGGCGACTAGAGAGCTTGCGAAAGAAGTCGATATAATGGTTATTATCGGAGGCAAAAATAGCTCTAATACAAAGCAGTTATACGCGATCGCCGCAGAGCTTTGCGCGGACTCTTTTCTTGTAGAGGACGCGGTTGAATTAAGGCGCGAGTGGTTCAAAAATAAGAGCCTTTGCGGGGTAAGCGCGGGCGCTTCTACCCCAGATTGGATTATCGAAGAAGCGCTAAAAACGATCGAGGCTTTTTGAGCTTTTAGCGGCGTTAGACTAAAATCATCTTTTGGGAAGTAAAAAAGGGTTGGAATGGGCAAAGAGTTAGAGGACATCGATATTAGCGATGCGGAAGATTTTAAGACGCTCTACGAACAGTCTATTAAGGACGAAGGCGGCGCGCGCGAGCAGTTATTGACGGGAACGATCGTAAAGATTACCGACAACGCGGCTTATATAAACGTAGGCGGTAAGTCTGAGAGTCGATTGGATATCGCGGAGATCAAGGATAGCCAAGGCGCTTTGCTTTTCAAAGAGGGCGACGAGATTCCTCTCGTCGTCGTTGGCAGGCGGCTTTCATATAAAAAGGCTCTTAAACGCAAAAAGATCGCGGAGTTTATCGCGGAGCGAAAAGCCGAAGGCGAAACGTCGAAGCCGATCGATATTACGGGTAAAGTCGTAGGCAAAAACAAAGGCGGCTACGTCGTCGATTCAAACGGCGTAGAGTTTTTTATGCCGACTATACTCGCGGCGTTTAAGCCCGATTCTAAACAGATCGGCAAAAGCGTAACGGCGCGTTTGGTCAAGATGGACGAATCGAGCGGAACGCTTGTGCTTTCGCGCCGATCTTATCTGAATTCGTTGCGCAAGAGTCGCAGAGAGGCGATCAAAAAGCTAACCGAAAGCGAGGATATACTCGACGGGACGGTGCGGCGTATTCAAAACTACGGAATGTTTGTCGAAGTCAATGGGGTGGAAGGGTTGGTACATTACACCGAAATTAGCCACAAAGGCCCCGTTAATCCCTCCGCGCATTATAGAGAGGGTGACGTCGTTCCCGTGAAAGTTGTGGGTTACGACAAGGGCAAAAGCCGCGTTAGCTTTTCGATCAAAGCCACTCAGCCTAATCCTTGGCAGGAGATCAAAGAGCAGTTAGAGGTGGGCGACACGATCAAGGTGTGCGTGGCGAATATGGAGGCTTACGGCGCGTTTGTCGATTTAGGCAACGACACCGAAGGCTTTTTGCACATCAGCGAAATGAGTTGGGATAAAGATATTAAACACCCAAGCGAAGTTTTGCAGATCGGACAGGAGATCGAGGTTGAGGTGATCGCGTTAGACGTAGAAAATCAGCGTTTGCGCGTTTCGCTTAAAAAGCTCCAACCCAAGCCTTTTGAAGAGTTCGCAAAGAAATACAAGGTCGGCGATCGTATAAACGGCGTTATCTCCTCGCTTAAAGAGTTTGGCGCGTTTGTGCGCATAGACGGCGTGGAGGGTTTGCTTCATAACGAAGAGTGCAGTTGGAACCGCTCCGAAAGCGCCAAAACCCTTTTCAAAGAGGGCGACGAGGTCGAAGTGGCGCTTATCAAGATCGACGTCGATAACGAACGGCTTAGTTTCAGCAGAAAAGCCCTAGTTGAAAGCCCAATCGAGGCTTACGCCAAGAAGACGCAAATCGGCGATATTGTCGAAGGCGTAGTGCGCGACGTTAAAGATTTTGGCGTTTTTGTGCGCTTAGAAGACGGCGTAGACGCGATTATTCGCGTAGAAGACCTAGCGCCGCTAAAGTTTGAAGAGATCAAGATTGGCGACACGATCGAGGCGAGCATCGCGACGATGGAGCCGAAAAAAGGACGTATTCGCCTATCGGTGCGCCGTCTTGAAAAGCAAAAAGAGCGCGACGTTTTGAAAAACTTTAACGGCGACGAACGCACGACTTTAGGCGACGCGATCAGGGGAACGCTAAAAAAATAAAATGGCAAAGAAACAATGCGCGGCGTTTGGAGCGTTGCGTTTTTCGCGTTGATCTTTATCGCGCTGGGAGCGATCTTCGCGTGGAGGACGACGCGGGTCGAAACGGGCTGGAGTCCCGATCGGATTGTCGTCGATAGTAGCGCTTTGCGCCGCGAGGAAGAGGCGATCGCGCAGGAGAGCAAACTTTTTACGCCCGAATGGATGCAAGAGATGGCAAAGCCGCAAGAGGCTTTGCGTTTGCCCGCCGAAGAGGGCGCGATTAGTTGGGATTTAGTCGATCCTAAGTTTCGCATAAACGTTTCGCTGATCTTGCGATTCGATAATCCCGATCGCTTTCAAAAGCGCTGTTTGGACTATTTTTTTGAATCGCGCAAGATCGCGAGCAAAGCGCAAGAGGGCGAGTTTTACGATATTCGCCTACCAATAAAAGATCCTCTCGCGGCCGAGGAGCTGATCAAAGAGCTTGCAACCTACGATCTAAAAGCGACGCTATTAACGATAGAAGAGCCTAAACCATATTAAAAGGACGATAATGAAGCAAAAGGTTATTATCTGCGATCATATTCACGAAAAGGGCGTAGAGATACTAAAAAACGCCAAAGAGGTCGATCTGACGATCGCCTACGATGCGCCCAAAGAGAAACTATTTGATACGCTAGGCGAGGCGGAGCTGGCGATCACGCGCAGTTCTACGCCCGTAGATACCAAGTTTCTTAACGCCGCCAAAAAGCTCAAATACGTGATTCGGGCGGGCGTTGGGGTCGATAACGTCGATATCGACGAGTGTTCCAAGCGCGGTATTGTCGTTATGAACGTGCCTACGGCAAACACGATCGCCGCCGTCGAGATGACGATGTGCCATCTCGTCTGTTCGGCGCGATCGTTTGTCAACGCGCACAACGAATTGAAAGAAAAGCGCGTATGGAAGCGCGAAAACTGGTACGGCACGGAGCTACTTGGCAAGAAATTAGGCGTGATCGGATTTGGCAATATCGGCGCGAAAGTCGCGATCCGCGCCCAGGCGTTTGGAATGGAGATTATCGCTTTCGATCCATACGTTCAGCCGAGCAAAGTTACCTCGCTCGGTATGACCTTTACGACCAACTTCGACGATATTCTTGCCTGTGATATTATCACCATTCACACCCCCAAAAACAAAGAAACGACAAATATTATTACCGCCAAAGAGATCGCCAAGATGAAAGACGGCGTAATTTTGATCAACGTAGCGCGCGGCGGGCTATACAACGAAGACGACCTTGTCGCGGCTTTGAAATCGGGCAAAGCGCGTTTTGCGGGGTTGGACGTATTCGCAAAAGAACCGTCTACCGATCACCCGCTACTCGATCTGCCAAACGTATCCGTTACGCCGCACTTAGGCGCGAACACGATCGAAAGCCAGATCAACATCTCCGTTCAGTCGGCCGAAAATGCGTTGGAGGTTTTGCGCGGCGTAAGCTATCCAAACGCTCTAAATCTGCCGATCAAAGAGGGCGCGATGCCCGCGTGGGCTAGCGCTTACTGCGAGCTAACGCAACGAATGGCGTTCCTCGCGGCGCAGACGTTAAAAAGCTCTATTCGATCGATTAGCGTGAGCGCAAACGGCGAAGTGGCGGAGTTTTTGGAGTCGTTAGGCGTTTTTGCCACAGTCGGCGCGCTAAACAAAGCAATCGCCGAGAAGGTCAATTACGTCAACGCGCCGTTTGTCGCCAAAGAGCGCGGGCTAGAGATTACAACGCGCATAGACGAAGGCGAATCGCCTTATAAAAACCTTGTAACCGTTCGCGCCAGCGACGATAACGAGAGCGTTTATATCAGCGGTATTCTCTTTGGCAACGAAAGCCCCCGCATTGTCGATATTAACGGCTTCGATATGGACGTTCTGCCAAAAGGCAAGATGATCCTATTCAAAAACAACGACTTGCCGGGCGTGATCGGCAAAGTGGGAACGTTGCTTGGCGACAATAAAATTAACATAGCCGATTTTCGTCTAGGGCGCGATAAGTTTGGCAAGGCTATGGCGCTGATCATTGTCGATAACGACGTTTCGCGCAACGTTCTTGACGCTCTCGCGGCGTTGCCCGAAGCGATCAGGGTTTCTTACGCGGAACTTTAATCCGTTGATTTTCACCAACATAGGAGTTTAAGATGACATACGGTATGGGCGATCTGAAAAAAGGTCTTAAAATCGAGCTTGCGGGTATTCCCTACAAGATCGTGGAGTATCAACACGTCAAACCGGGCAAAGGCCCCGCCTTTGTGCGCACAAAGATCAAATCGCTCCTTGACGGGCGCGTGATCGAAAACACATTTCACGCGGGCGACAAGGCGGAAAAGCCCGATCTAAGCGACACGACGATGCAATACCTCTACAAAGACGGCGAACACTTCCAATTTATGGACACGACTAGCTACGAACAGCTTGGTTTTAGCGCCGATCAGGTTGGTGAAACGGCTAATTGGCTTGTCGAAAATACGGAAGTTACCGTTCAATTTCACAACGGTAAACCTATCAGCGTAGAGCCGCCGCTAACCGTAGCGCTAAAGGTCGTAGAAACGCCGCCCAATTTCAAAGGCGACACCTCCAGCGGTAGCAAAAAACCCGCTAAACTTGAAACGGGCGTTACCGTCCAAGTTCCCTACCACGTCTTAGAGGGCGAAACGATCAAGGTTGATACGACGACGGGCGAATACGTCGAAAA
>JAISRI010000114.1 GCA_031273735.1 Helicobacteraceae bacterium | reverse complement strand
GGCGATCGTTTCGTTTAATTTGTTAGAATTAAAAACCAAATGGCAGGAGATAGAATGACGCTTGCGATTATCGGAGCGGGCAAATGGGGGCGGGCTTTGCAAACGGCGTTTTTAGACGTTGACGCGGAGGCTAGTATCGTTTCTCGATCGCCCTGCGACGCGCCCAATCTAACGACGATCGACGAGGCGTTAAAGTCGCCTTTGTTGGTTATGGCGATTAGCGTTCAAGCCACAAGCGGTTGGCTTAAAGAGCGTTTTATCTTTAACGGGCAGAAAATCCTCGTCGCAAGCAAAGGAATCGATACGCAAAGCGGCAAATTTCTCAACGAAATCTATTCGCAACACGCGCCGATTGAAAATATCGCCTTTTTATGCGGACCGGGTTTTGCCGCAGAAGTTACGCGAAAATTGCCCACCGCGCTAACGATCGCCTCGACTAGCGAAGAGAGCGCGGCGGCGTTTATGCGCCGTTTTCCAAGCTGGATCAAAACCTACCGAATAAGCGACATTATAGGCGCGGAGATCGCGGGAGCGTATAAAAACGTTATCGCTATCGCCGCGGGCGTGTGCGACGCGCTAGGTTTGGGCGCCAACGCCCGCGCCGCGCTGATCACGCGGGGGCTTGCCGAAATGACGCGTTTCGGTCTGTTTTTCGGCGCGAAGCTGGAAACCTTTTTGGGTTTGGCGGGCGTGGGCGATCTCGCGCTAACCGCCACGAGCGAATTAAGCCGAAACTACCGCGTAGGCTTCGCGCTTGGGCGCAAAAGATCGCTTCAAGAGATATTGGACGAGTTGGGCGAAGTGGCGGAGGGGGTTCCTACGGCGCGGGCGATCGCTACGCTTTCTAAAAAGAATAATCTGCATACGCCGATCGCAAACGAGGTTACAAAACTTTTTGACGGCGGCGATGCGTTAATAGGCGTAACCTCGCTGATGATCCGCGCAAACGAAAAGGAGTTTTAGATGGAGGGTTTAACGGCGTTTTTACAAGAGGCGAAATCTGCGGCGCGAACCGTCGCAAAATTAAGCGGCAAAACAAGGGCGGACGCGCTGAACGAAATGGCGAGGGCGATCGAACAAAACGGCGAAGCGATCTTATCGGCGAACGAAAAAGATACGAGCGCCGCGATCAATTTAGTCCCCGCGCTACGCGAACGGCTAAAGTTGGACGAAAAGGGCGTTTTAGAGATGGCAAAAAGCCTGCGCGAGATCGCCGCTTGCCGCGATCCGTTGGGTTTGGTTATCGACGGCTGGATAAACGAGGCGGGTTTGAAAATAGAGAAAGTTTCCGTTCCGATCGGCGTGATCGGCGTTATATATGAATCGCGTCCAAACGTTACGGCGGACGTGGCGGCGCTTTGCCTAAAAAGCGGCAACGTAGCGATCTTAAAGGGCGGCAAAGAGGCGGCGCATAGCAACGCGGCGATCGCCGAGATTTTGCAATCGGTTTTGACGAAACTGAACCTGCCCAAAGCGGCGGCGGCGCTTCTGCCCGACGGTTCGCGCGAGGCGGTAAAATGGCTCGTTAAGCAAGATCGCTATATCGATCTGATTATGCCGCGCGGCGGCGAAGAGCTGATCAAAATGGTTACGCAAAACGCGAGCGTTGCCGTGATCAAACACGATAAAGGCGTTTGCCATCTCTATATTCACAAAAGCGCCGATTACGAAAAAGCCGAAGCGATCGCAATTAACGCAAAGGTTCAAAAACCTAGCGCTTGCAACGCGATCGAAACGCTGTTAATCGACGATCTAATCGCTACAGAGTTTTTGCCGAAATTAAAAGCGGGGTTTGATAAGCGCGCGACGGAGCTTCGCGGTTGCGAAAAAACTCGCGCTATTATCGATATAAAAGCGGCAAACGAGAACGATTGGGAACGCGAATATTTGGAAAATATCCTAGCCGTTAAGATCGTTGGCGGAATCGACGAGGCGATAGCGCATATAGAAAAGTATGGATCGGCGCATAGCGAAGCGATTATCGCAAACGATCATAGCGCGGTCGAAAGGTTCTTAAACGAGATCGACGCGGCGTGCGTTTATGCCAACGCCTCGACGCGCTTTACCGACGGCGGGCAATTTGGCTTTGGCGCGGAGGTCGGAATCAGTTCCGGCAAACTTCACGCTAGAGGTCCTATGGGAATCAAAGAGCTAACGACCTACAAATATCAAATCTACGGCAATGGGCAAACTCGAAAACATTAGAGCGCTTTTTCCGTAAAGATTTGATTGATCAAGATGGATACAGGATTATAAGGCGCGGCAAGAAAAGGCGATAAAAGAAAACGGCTAACGCGATTAACGATGGCGTTGCGTCTCTTAAAACCGCGATCTCGGTTAGTATTTGATTTTGGCGAGATATAAACCGTTTGCGGGAGCGGGTTCGCGAAACTTTGTATGTAGCCGCGCAAATTGATCGTCTATATCTTTAATATCGGCTTTATGCGCCGCGATTTTCAAAATCGCCGCCGTCATTAAACGTACTTGCGATCGCAAAAACGCGTCGCCTTCAAAGCGAGCTATAAATAGATTTTTATGTTTATATATTTTTGCCGAATAGATGGTTCTGATCGTCGTTTTTTCGCCGCTTCCGCGTTTGGAAAAGCTATAGAAGTTATGCGTTCCTACAAACTTTGCGATCGCCTCCTTTGCTCTTAATAGATCGAATCTGGGCGCGTAGGTTATAAAACGCGCCGAAAATATCGGGGGGCGTTCGGTAGAGATTAGATAGCGATAAACGCGGCTTTTTGCGCTAAAACGCGGGTGAAAATCGTCGCCTACGATCTCTACTTTTTTAATGTGTATTTTTGGATATAGCTTTTTGTCTAACTCGTTTTTTAAGCGCTCCGCGTCTCGCCAAAAATCCGGGATTTCAAACCCTATAACCTGCCCCGTAGAATGCACGAATCGATCGGTGCGTCCCGCGTGCGAAACGTTAGAAAATACGCCTATACTTTTTAACGCCTCTTCAAATACCGATAATACCGTCGGCAAAGTCGCATCGCCCTCTTCGCGCAAGATCTGCGATCCGAAAAAAAGCGATCCGTCGTATGCGATTGTAACCTTTGCTTTCATCGCTAAAATTGAAATAAGGAAAATAGCCGTTTGTCAAATAGAAAAACGATTAAAGTTCCTAGCGCTAAAAAGGGTATAAAAGGCGTTTGCGATTGACCGCCTTTTTTGTTGATCAGCGCGGGAATAATCGCCAAAAGAGCCGCTAAAAAGAGCGCTAAAAAAGCGCCAAAAAGCCCCAAAAACGCGCCCATTGTCGCGCCTAAAATAATATCGGCTTCGCCCATTGCCTCTTTTTTTAGCGCCGAGGATAAGCCCATTCTTAAAAGCGTCAAAGCTCCAGCGATCAGAAGCGCCGCTTGCAGATTAGTTAAAATATCGCCGCTTGTAAGAAGCGCGAAAAAGAACGCTAAGAAATTAAGCGAATCTGGCGCCATCATCGTTTGAAAATCGATAACCGAAAGGCACAAAAGAGCAAACAGCGTTAGCGCCGCGAAAACCGTCCAATAGCTAACGCCTAATTTATAAAAAGCCGCGCAGAATAGAAGCGAGGTAATAATCTCTACGATCGGATAGATTACGCTAATTTTTTCGCCGCAAAAAGCGCACTTCCCGCGCAAAAATATAAACGAAAAAACGGGGATATTATGAAACCATCGCAAAGGGTTTTTACATTTCGGGCAGTGCGAAGCTGGAAAAACGACGCTTTCATTTTTACCTAAACGTATAATAACGACGTTGGCAAAACTGCCAAAACATAAACCTATAACCGAGACCGCAAAATAAACATATATCTCCATCTTAGCCCTTTTTATAAAAATATAACCGACGTTTCTTATTTGCCGTTTATTTGCGCCGTTAGCTTTGCTAACGTTTCGCTTGCGCCAAGCTCGTTCGCTTTTTTAGCGTCCTCTAGCGCGCTTTTAAGATCGCCTAAATCCCAATAAACGTTTGCGCGGTTATTATAAGCGTCGGCGGCGTTCGGTTCGAGCCTAATTACTTGAGAGTAGTCCGCAAGCGCTTTGTTATACTCTTTTAAGAAATAATAAGCGTTTGCGCGGTTGTAGTAAGCGTCCGCGTAGTTTGGATCGAGAGCGATCGCTTGATCGTAATTTGCGATCGCCCCGCTAATATCGTCCAATTCATAGCGTATAATTGCGCGGTAATAGTAAGCGCCCGCGTCGTTTTGATCGGGTTCGATCGTCTTATGTTTTACGGTTAGATTAGACAAACCTAGCTCCTTTAATCGTTAAAAGTTTCGATATTGTAGCGCATTTGGTTTATGGCGCTATCGATAAAAACGCAAGAAACATTTTCGCGCGAAACCGGATTTAATATAAAAGCCGCTTTGCAGTAGCCGTCTTAGTTTTTTCTCGCGCTTAAAAAAGTCGTCTAAATACGCTTTTTCTATATGACGATGATTCAAAAGTCCCATTGCGTCGCCGTTCATTCTACGACTAAGAAAAGGCTCGCTTACGCGGTAGATATTAAACAAGCAAAAATCCGGATCAAGCCCTTTTGTATCCGCATCGAACGCAAACTTTATTACTTCGTATGCGGAGTTTACGTATTTAAATTTGCCGCGTCCTATTTCCAAGGTATAAAACGGAAACTTTTCAAACGCCGTCTCTTTTAGCGCGCAATTTTCTTTTGCTATATGTCGCGCTAGATATTCGCTCGCCTCCTCTTTTGCGGCGAATATGCCCTCTATGAAATCCCTATTTTCTATTACCGCAATCATATTTCTTATTTCATCATTTTGGCGTTTTATACTCCGCCAAAGCGTCGCTCGCGTTTTTGAAAATCCTCTATCGTTCGATCTAATTCGATCGCGTTGAACTCAGGCCATAGCGTAGGGGTAAAAAAAAGCTCCGTATAGGCGCATTGCCACAAAAGAAAGTTTGAAAGCCTCTGCTCCCCGCCCGTTCTAATAAGCATATCTACGTCGGGAAAACTTGCCGTATCTAGCGCGTCGTTTAGCGCCTCTTTTGTGATTTCGTTTGATCGTATTTTATTAGCCGCCCTGATAATCTCGTCTTTAGCGCCGTAATTAAGCGCTAAAACCTGCGTCATTGCGCTATTATCGGCGGTAGCTTCGATTGTCTTAGATATGCGATCTTGCAAATGTTTTGGCAACTTTGCCAGATCGCCAATCGCAAAAAATCTTATGTTGTTGTCCGTCAAAGTTTTCAGCTCGTTTTTTAAGTAGCGATCAAGCATTTTCATTAAAAAATTAACTTCGCTTTTAGGACGATCCCAATTCTCGGTGCTAAAGGCGTATAGAGTTAAAACCTCTATGCCTATTTTTACGCAATGCGTCGTGATCGTCCTAACGGTATTCGCGCCCTCTTCATGCCCTTTTGTGCGATCGGCTAAATCTAGTTTTTTTGCGTATCTGCCGTTGCCGTCCATAATGATCGCGATATGGCGCGGAAAACTCATATTGTCTTCTCGATCGCGCTTAAAATATCAAACGCGACGCTTAACTTTTCGCCCTCAAACTCTTGGCGATCGTCGCCTAAAAAAACTATCTTTGTTTGATCGCTTCCAAACTCTACGCCGTCTAAACCTAATATATTCAAACAAACGGCGTTTAAGCGTTTTTCCTCTTTCATATCTAAAGCGTATTTTTCGGCGTTGTTCGCGTCGGTTTCCGCTTTGAATCCTACGCAAAAAAGATCGCTCTTATCGATCGCGCTAAGTATATCTGGCGTTTGTTTTAGTTCTAATATCCAATGATCGCCAATATCGCTTTTTTTTAGCTTTTTTTTGCTTGGATTTTTAGCGCGATAGTCGCTTACCGCCGCCGCCATCAATAAAACGGATTTTTTATCGGAGGATTTTTGTTGCGCGGCGATATTTGCGTTTAGTATTTTTAACATTTCGTCCGCGCCGTTTGCTTCGATTTGCGCGATCGGTAACGCGGGATCGTTAGCGCTTCCTATTAAAACGGGCGAAGCGCCCAAACAATACGCGGCTCTAGCAAGCGCGATCGCCATTTTGCCGCTACTGCGATTTGTAACGTCTCGAACGCCGTCAATTGCTTCGCGGCACGCGCCGCCCGTTATTATTACCGCTCTTTTATTCCAAAAATCCCGTCTTAAAAGCGATCGCGAGATCGCCCAAAAAAGCCGCTCCGGCTCCGCTAATCTACCCGCGCCTATTTCTTTGCAAACAAGTTCGCCTTCTTGCGTTTCAACAGACCAATTCCGTTCATGTTCTAACGTTTCCAACGCCGCTAACGTCGCTTCATTATTGATCATCGCGTCGTTCGCGGCGGGCGCTAAGATCTTTGGCGCTTTGCAGGCAAGGACGGTTTGCAACAATAAATTATCCGCCGCTCCGATCGCTATTTTGTTAATTGTGTTTGCCGTCGCGGGCGCGATTATTAACGTTTCCGCCCATTTTGCCAAACCTATATGATTATTATCGTTTGCCCAACTTTCGTTTTTATCCGTTAAGACCTCGTTGCCCGTGATCGCTTCAAAAGTGATAGCGCCGATAAAACGCTCTGCCGCGTTTGTCATAACAACGCGCGCGTTTGCGCCCGCTTTAACTAATAAACGCGCCAAATACGCCGCCTTGTATGCGCTAATACTGCCCGTTACGCCCAAAACTATGCGGCGGTTTTCAAGTATTTTCATTTTTTAATTCCGAAAAACTTATAAAAAAAATCCGCGACGCTTTTCTGCTCGGAGCGCGACAAAACTAGATCGCCTTCGTTTGGATTTTTTACGACGGTCGTTCCCGCGCCGATTAGCACGTTATCGGGTATCGTTACGGGCGCGACTAATTGCGTATCGCTTCCTATAAAAACGTTTTTGCCGATCGTCGTTTGATATTTGCCTTTGCCGTCGTAATTGCAGGTGATCGTTCCCGCGCCGATATTAGTTCCTACGTCGATCATAGCGTCGCCTAGATAGCTCAAATGCCCCGCTTTTACTCCGTCTAATTTAGCGTTTTTTGTTTCGACAAAATTACCGATATGCGTATTTTTAACCTCTGTGTTTGGGCGCAAATGCGCCATCGGTCCTATATCGCTGTCTATTACGACGCTATCCTCTACTACGCTATGCGCTTTTATCGTCGATCTGATTATTTTGGATTTACCCAAAATAACCGCGCCGTTTTCTATAACGCACTCGCCTTCAAATTCGGCGTTCGCGTCGATATAAACCGTTTCGGGCAGACGCATAATTACGCCGGCGTTCATCAGTTTTTCTTTAAGCGCGCTTTGGTGGTATTCTTCGGCTTTTGCTAACTCTATTTTGGAGTTAATGCCCATTAAAATATATTCGTCGCCCCACACGGCGCTAATCGTTATATGATTAGCCGCCGCCAAAGCGACTAGATCGGTAACGTAATACTCTTTTTGCGAGTTGTTGTTGGTAATTTTAGGCAGAAACTCGCTCAAAAACGCCTGCGAAAAACTATAAACGCCCGCATTGATGCTTGTAATCTTTTTTTGCTCTTCGTTCGCGTCTTTTTCCTCTACGATTTTTATAACGCGGTCGTTTTTGATAATCGCTCGCCCGTAACCGCTCGGATCTAGACGCGAAAAGACGCTAATGGCTATATCCTCTCGCCGCGCCGCTAGCGCTTTGACAAAATCGCTTGTAATCAAGGGCATATCGCCGTTTAACGCGACGATCCGATCGTATTTTGGCGACGCGGCTTTGATCGCGCCCGCCGTTCCCGGAAAGTTTTCATAATCTTGACGGACGCAGACGACTTGGTCGCCAAACTCGCGCTCGATATGCGCTTTGATCCGATCGTAGCCGTGATATAAAACGACCTGAACGTCGTCGCTTACGCTTAAAGCGGCAAGGATCGAGTAGTCCAAAACGGCGCGTCCGCTTAATTTGTGAAGGACTTTCGGCGTTTGGGATTTCATACGCGTTCCCGCGCCAGCCGCTAGAATTACAACCGAAACGTTGGACATTTTCCGCCTATTAAACAAAGTTTAAGCGCATATTAACACGGCATTGATTAGAATATCGGATTTAATAGACAATGGATAGGCGCGTATGGATTTAGGTTCCGTTATCGGCGTTGTAATGGTCTTCGGACTTTTGGGGTTTGCGATTATGCTTGGAGCGGGCTTAGGTCCTTATCTCGACTTGCCTAGCGCGCTTATCGTTCTTGGCGGCGCGAGTTCGTCGGTTTTGATAGCTTTCAAATTAGAGCAGGTCAAAAATATCGGCAGAGTGGTCGGCGTGGTTTTCAAACCGCAAAGTTTTGATATTCCCTCGATTGTTCGCAAATTGGTCGATTATTCGACGATCGCGCGGCGCGACGGCATTCTTGCGCTGGAAACTCCCGTCAATCAAGAGGAAAATCTCTTTATGAAAAAGGGGCTTTCTATGGCGGTCGACGGCAACGAGCCAGACGTGATCCGATCGCTTTTGGAGCTTGAAAGCGACGAGATGAGTTCGCGCCACAAAGGTTACGCCGCCATTTTGGATCAGTTTGCCGGATTGGCGGGCAGTTTCGGTATGATCGGCACGCTGATCGGGCTTGTCGCGATGCTTATCAATATGGCGGATCCAAGCTCGATTGGTCCAGCTATGGCGGTGGCGATTATCACGACGCTTTACGGCGCGATTTGCGGCAACGCGATCGCGGCTCCGATGGCGTATATACTTAACATACGGGATAACGAGGAGATGATGGTGCGAAATCTAATTATCGAGGGTATTATGTCGATCCAAGCGGGCGACAATCCGCGCACGCTAGAGCAAAAATTGCTCGGCTTCTTGCCGCCAAAACAGCGCGTAAGCCAATTCGAGTAGAAAATGGCAAAGAAAAGAGGCGGCGGTCTTCCGCAAATCTGCCCTCCGCGCTGGATCGTTCAGTTTGGCGATATGATGTCCCTGCTTCTCGTGTTTTTTATTTTGCTCCTGTCGATGAGCACGATCGACGCAAAAAAGGTGAACGAGGCGATCGGCTCGCTAACGGGCGCGTTGAGCGTGCTTGAAGGCGGAACGCAAAGCGAGATTTCGCGGGAGCGTATGCAGCTTGCCACGCCGATCGTGCCGCAAACCGAAACCGACGACACGGTCAATCGCGTTACGGTGATGATCAGCGAGTTCAACGAGATTATCAGGCGGCAAGGCGGCGAAGAGACGATTCAGGTGCAAGAGGCGATCGAGGGTTTTATGATCCAACTGCCCGCGTCGCTTCTGTTTCGAGAAGCGAGCGCGCAAATTGTCAGCGCCGACGCGCTTTTACTGCTAAAACGTATAGCGATTTTGACGGAAACGATGCCGAAAGATTTAGAGATCGTCGTGCGCGGGCATACCGACGAGCTTGAAGTAACGGGATCGACGCAGTTCAAAGACGCTTGGTCGCTCTCTACAGCGCGATCGGTCGCGGTCGTCAAAGAGCTAATAACCGACGGCGTTAAACCCGAACGCCTTAGCGCGGCGGGATTTGCCAACTTTCAGCCGATCGCCACAAACGCGACGGAGCAGGGCAGGGCGCGTAATCGCCGCGTAGAAATACATTTCTTAGGACAGAGCAAAACAAGCGAACCTAAAACGCCAAAAAGCGTGTTGGATTTGCCGCGTCAATGAGGATTTTAGCCCCTCTTTGCCTCTTTGCGCTTTTTGCGAGCGGCGCTTTTGCCGCGCCCGAAGTTTTGCAGTTGCCTACGGTCGATCTGCGTATTAACGCGCCTGAAAATCCGACCCAACTCGTTCAAACGTTAAATATCATTATTATTTTGACGCTTCTCGTTCTCGCGCCGTCTCTTATAATGATGATGACGAGTTTTACGCGGCTTCTGATTGTTTTTAGTTTTTTGCGTCAAGCGATGGGAACGCAACAAACGCCGCCAAATCAGATATTGGTTTCTATGGCGCTAATCTTGACGTTTTTTATTATGGAACCCGCTATGCGCCAAGCGTGGAACGAAGGGGTAACGCCATATATGAACGAGGAGATCGGCTATGCGGAAGCGTTTGATCGATCAATCGCGCCTTTTGAAGATTTTATGCTTAGAAATACCCGCGAAAAAGACCTCGCGCTTTTTTTAAGAATTCGCGGCGAAGAAAATATCCAAAGCGAAGAGGATATTACCTTGCCCATTCTGCTTCCAGCGTTTATGATTAGCGAGCTGAAAACGGCGTTTGAAATAGGTTTTTTATTGTATCTGCCATTCTTGGTGATCGATATGGTGGTTAGCTCGGTGCTAATGGCTATGGGTATGATGATGTTGCCGCCCGTGATGATCAGCCTGCCGTTCAAAATTATCCTATTTATTATGGTCGACGGGTGGAATCTGATTGTCGGATCGCTTGTGCGGAGTTTTCAATGACCTGCGAATGGTTTGGCGAATGCGGCGGTTGCGCTTTAGCGCTTAAATACGACGAACAGTTTGCGCGTAAAAAAGAGGCTTTTTTAGATATTTTCAGCGGTATTGATCTGCCAAAAATAGAGTTTTTTGAAAGCGAAAAAAGCCATTTTAGAAATCGCGGCGAGTTTCGCGTTTGGCACGAAGCGGACGGCGGAATATCGCTTAGTATGTTCAAAAAGAAAAGCTCTAGCGTTATTAGCGTCAGCCGCTGCCCCGCTACGCATAAGCACTTTTATGAAAACGCGCAAGATATATTAAACTGCATAGCGGATTTTCCAGTTTTATTCGAGCGGCTTTTCGAGTTAGATTTTTTGGTTTCAACCGACGGCAAAGATATGATCTTAACGCTGATCTATCATAAAAAGATCGACGAATGTTGGGAGGAAGCCGCAGGAAAATTACGCGAGCGCTTTAACCTTAGCGTTATTGGGCGAAGCAGAGGCGAAAAATTAGTTATAGGCGACGATTTTATCACCGAAAGGATCGAGATAAAAGATCGCCGTTGGAGCTATATGCAAAAAGAGGGGGCTTTTAGCCAACCAAACGGACGGATAAACCGCGAAATGATCGACTATCTTTCTAATCGATTGGAGACAAACCAAAACGACTATTTAGAGCTTTATTGCGGCAATGGTAATTTCACGCTTCCGCTATCGCAAAAAATAAACAGAGCGATCGCTATCGAAATCAACAGAGAATCGTTAAACGCGGCAAAACAAAACGCGATAGATAATAGTTGCGACAATATTTTTTTTGCGCGTATGAGCGCGGAAGAATTTGCAAACGCTATGAACAAAACTAGATCGTTTAATCGCTTACAAGAACTAGATTTAGACGAATATAATTTTGACGCGGCGCTTGTCGATCCGCCGCGCTCTGGACTCGATCCTAATTCGTTAAATCTTATTTCTGGCATAAATCGTATTATCTATATATCGTGCAATCCCAAAACCCTACGCCGCGATATAGAAACGCTAAACCAAACGCACGTTATTTCATCTTTAGCTTTATTTGACCAGTTTCCATATACCTATCACATAGAAACTGCAATGATTTTAGAGAAAAGAAGGTAATTAGTTATGCTAACCAAAGAAACGGTTACCGAATTAAAATATAGAGGCGACGGCGCGATCGCTACGTTAATTAAAAATTATAACGAAGTTAGCTCCGTAAAGTTTATTCTCGATAATCTCGGACGGTTACCCAGTAATTTTAATCCTGATATTTTCTATAAACTTTTAGCGCATGCTCACTCGGCAATAAGATTATCCGCCGTAAAAAATATTGGCAAATTAAACGATAGATTTGACGCTAATATTCTTTATTCATTATATAAGAATGAAAATGATACAAACGTTAAAAGAGAGATTGTGTCGTCAATTGGCAGGCAAAGAAAAATAACAAATAAGAGTCTACTATTTGAATTTTTGAAAGATAACGATCCTAAGATCGTGTGTCAAGCAATACGCGCTTTGCTTGTTTTTGAAAATGATAGCGACGCGATAGAACGTCTAAAATCGTTAATTAACCACCCCAATGAAATTGTTAGTTCGATTATATGTAAAGAGTTTTTTGTTAAGGAAAATAGCGCGGATACGAGAATATCGCACGCCGCCACATATCAATTTCTCAAGAACGTAGTAGTGCATGCCGACGTTTTAGAGGCGCTTAGCTATGTCCCGTCGGAGAGCGTGCATTTAACCTTTACGTCTCCGCCATATTATAACGCCAGAGATTATTCTATCTATCCTAGCTACCAAGCGTATTTAGATTTTTTGGAAAAGGTTTTTATCGCTACGCATAGAATAACAAAAGAGGGGCGATTTTTGATAGTTAATACGTCGCCAATCATTATACCTAGGATTAGCCGATCTCATTCCAGCAAACGCTATCCAATTCCTTTTGATTTACACCCATATCTAGTCAAAAATGGTTGGGAGTTTATCGACGATATTATTTGGCTTAAACCAGAAGCAAGCGTTAAAAACCGCATCGGCGGTTTTATGCAACATCGCAAACCTTTAGGATACAAGCCCAATTCAGTAACAGAATATCTAATGGTTTATAGAAAATCAACGGCAAAGCTATTGGATTGGAATATAAAAAGCTATGATCAAAAAACCGTAATAGAGAGTAAAGTTCCCGACGGATATGAAACGACAAACGTTTGGAAAATTGATCCTTGTTTCGACAAAGTTCATTCCGCTATATTTCCCGTAGAGCTATGCAAAAGAGTAATAAGCTATTATTCATATAAAGGCGATTTGGTTTTTGATCCATTTGGCGGAAGCGGAACGGTTGGTAGAGCCGCGAAAGCGTTAGACAGATTATTTTTTATAACAGAACAGGATAAAGACTATTATGAATATATGAAGTCTAAAGCGAGACAACTAAGTATGAATGATGAAAGAGTTACGCAATTTCTAACGCTTGAAGAGTTTATCAAAAGGAGCAAGAATGACGCTAACCGATCAGATTGTTAAAACCATAGTAGCTCGCGTTATTAAATCGCTAGACTATAGAATTGAGATAGTTAACTTAATCAATGCTGAGTTTTTGCAATTCGCAATAGATTTTTTCAAAAAAATAGCGTTTGCAAAGTTGAATTCAGAGGATATAACTATCGATTGGTATAGAAAATCTTTTATAGACGATAAGCTCTCGTCCAAAGATATAGCTATTAACGCAGGGCTTAATAAAAAAACAATTAGTAATATGTATGGATCGGCAACCCGTTCAATTGTTATAGAAGCCTCGCAAGAGCATTTCAAATCGCTTTATAATAGTATTCAAGAACTTGTTAAGCTAGAAAAAGAGATTGAATTGACGCTGACGATTAAATTAAAAGGCGTTAGCGTTTATTTGAACGTTAGCGAAAGTTTGATTGTAGTTAATACGCTGGCGGTTAAACGATCGCAACTTCGCGGCGGATATTGGAGTACTGCAGGGAAAAGCGCGGAAAAATATCTCATGCTCGCTCTTTGTAGCTTATTCAAGGTTGATCAAAAGTATTACAACGCTTCGCATTTTGTAAAAAATAAAGGAAAAAAGGTCGATCGGGAAATAGATTTTTATCTGCTAATTCACGAAAAAGAATATTTATGCGAGGTAAAACTAATGGGTAAAGGAAATCCAGAAAGCGCCGACGCAATTTTGGCAAGAAATAGCGATATATTTATTGCGGATACGCTTTCGCAACAAAATAAAAACCAATGCGAACAGTCAGGAGTTATGTGGGTTGCGCTACGCGAGAAAAACGGTTTTCGCCGTTTCAAAACAATCCTTGAGAAACTTGATATTCCGCATCAAGACTATTGCGGCAATCTTGACGTAGATCTGCCCATTATTCTTGACGAGTTATTTGCGCAAAAGAGCAAAGAGAGCAAAAGAGGAGGAATATGATGTCAATATCCTTTGAAGCGTATACGTTTGAGAAGTTACGCGAATTGTTGGACGGCATCAAGCCAAATAGCGCAAAAAAACCGATCAATTTACAGATCGGCGAACCGCAATTTGAAACGCCAAAAGAGATTTTAGAGGTATTAAACGCTCATCAAAAAATGTTCAATAAATATCCTCTTAGCGCGGGTATTCCAAAGCTAAAAGAGGCGCAGATCGGCTTTGTCGATCGGCGTTTTGGAATCAAGTTAGAAAACGATCAGATTTTGCCCACGCTTGGAACGCGAGAGGCGCTTTTTAACTTTCCGCAATGTTTGCTTTTTGATACGGTAAATCCCGCGATCGCCTATCCAAATCCTTTTTATCAAATCTACGAAGGAGCGGCAAAAGCAAGTCGAGCAAGAAGCGTTTTATTAGATTTAACTCGCGAAAATAGTTTTAAACCCGATATAACCGATCGACGATTAAAAGATTGCGATCTGGTTATTTTGAATTCGCCTAATAACCCTACGGGATCGGTTTTAAGTTTAGAAGAGCTTACGGAGTGGGCGAAACTATCTGAAAAATTTGGTTTTACTTTGCTAAACGACGAGTGCTATTCGGAGATTTACGATAAAGCGCCGCCGCCATCGTTATTACAAGCGGCGATAAAAGCTAGAAACGCCGAGTTTAAAAATATAATCGTGATGAACTCGCTTTCAAAACGCAGTAGCGCCGCAGGAATTAGAAGCGGCTTTGTGGCGGGCGATAAAAATATATTGC
>JAISRI010000108.1 GCA_031273735.1 Helicobacteraceae bacterium | reverse complement strand
TGATCGCTTAAAAACCAATCGATCAGTTTTTGCGCGTTTTTGCTAACGTCGTCTTTGCGCGTAACGATATAAAAATCGTGAATGAGCGGATACGATCCGTTTTGGATGTTTTCTACGTTTGGCTCTACGCCGTTAATCTCTAGTAGCCTAACCTCTTCTTTCTTTTGCATATCGGTAACGTAATACCGAAACGAATAGCCGATTGCGTTTTTAGCGTTGCGATAATCGGCTACGACGTCTACTAACCCGCTCATCGAATCAAATATCTCCTCTTGCAAAGGACGTTTTAATAGTAAACCTTTCATAACGCTATTTTCCATCGCCGTTTGACTGCCGGAGTTTGAGTTGCGCTGAAAAGCTAGTATTTTTTCGTTCGCGCCGCCGACTTCACGCCAATTTGTTATCTCTCCCGTATAGATCTTTTGTATCTGCTCGATCGTTAAAGATTTTATTAGATTTTCATTATTTACCAAAAACGTAAACGCCTCTTTTGCGATCGGCGTTAAATCCAAATCGATACCTTTTTCTTGCGCCTCTTTTAACTGATCTTCCGAAGGCTCTAACGCAAAGATCATATCCGCTTCGCCGCTAAAAAGCCGTCTGTAGGCTTCAGGCGAGGACGAACAAGCGAGATATTTATATTCGTAGTCGAACATTGCGTTATAATCAAAGATTTCAAGATTATCCGGTTTTTTGTATAGCGCTTCGGCGGCGGAATAGTAGATCGGACATAAGGCGATCGCGCCGCTTAATTTTGGCGGATTATTTTCAAAGTAGATCGCGGGGTCGCCTCTAAGCGGCGTTATATTATCCATTTTATATTTGTAATCGCTATATTGAAAGTAGAGATTTTCTTGATGTTCTTCTAATACGATTAACGGCGGCATTTTTTGCAGATCGTCCGCTATCATATACGAGCTTTTATAGACGCTTAACGTTATAGGTATAACTAGAAAAACACAAAAAACCGCAAAAGAGATATAGATTGGTTTTTTGTTTGCAATCGCCTGTTTTTTGCGATATAGACCAAGCATAAAACCTATGGCAAAAAAAGCGTAAATCGCCAAGGCGTAAGGAAAGAAAGAAAATCCTGAAAATACAAAGGCAAAAATAAATAAAGCGAATATAAAGTTGGCGTTCAATATCAGAACAAGATTTTCTAAGATTATGGCGTAGTCGTAATAGCCAGACCATACCCATATATCCATCGTATAATATAAGCCAAAATTAAACGTAGCAATAATCAGCGCTAGAAAAAACGCGAAATAGGTTTTGAAATAACTATCTTTTACCTCTAATTTTTTCGATCTAAAGTAACCCGTTAAACCTATTACGATCGCGCTAACGATAAGCAAAATCGGATACGCTTTATCTCTAAAACCGCTAACGTCGCAGATTATTATAACAAGACAGAAAATAGCTTGCGCTACGATTGGCGTGTAGATCAAAACCCACATATATGGATTAAATCCTAGAAATCTTAAAAACGATCGCAACATTTTAACCGCGATCGTTTTAGCGCTATTTTGGTCGGCTTGCATAATAGACTTCTTTTAGCGTAGCCACGCCCGCGGCAAGTTGCGCCTGTTCCTCATTATCTAGCGAAACCTTAATAACGCGTTCAATCCCGTTGCGCCCAAGTATGCACGGAACGGAGATCGCCATACCGCTTTGCGAATAGTATTCGTCGATCGTAGCGCTTAACGATAAAACCGATTGACCGTTTGTGATAACCGATCGTATGATCTTGGTTATGCTTGCGCCTATGCCGTAATATGTCGCGCCTTTGCTCTCGATAATTGAATATGCCGCGTCTCGCGCTTTGCGATAAGCCTCTAAAGCCTTTTTGCGCGAAAACTCCGGAAAACTTATTAGCGGTTGTCCGCCGATATTTGCGCTAGAAATTACGGGAAAACTATGATCGCCGTGTTCGCCCAACACATAAGCGTGAATAGATCGCGGATGCACGGGCAAAAACTCGCTTAAATGAAAGCGAAATCGCGCCGTGTCCAATAAAGTCCCGCTTCCAAAAACGCGCTTAGAATCGACGCCGCCAATCTCGCCGGCGCGCAAAGTTAGCAGATCGACGGGGTTTGTAACCATAAGCAAAAGCGCGTCGGGAGACGCTTCTAAAAGTTTAGGAACGAGAGAATCGACAATTTTTATATTTTTCTCGGCAAGCTGCAAGCGCGTTTCGCCTCTTTCTTGCGCCGCGCCCGCGCAGAAAATAAAAACGTCTACGCCGCTTAACTCGGCGAGATTATCGCTAATGGAGATTTTGGTTTTGTGGGAAAGCGCCATAGCATGCTCTAAATCCAGTTTTTCGCCAAGCATTTTGCCCTTGTCGCGCCCGTAAAGCGCGATCTCGTGGCAACCGCCCGCAAGCAACAAAGCGTAAGCGGCGGTCATACCCACCTTGCCCGCGCCGATAATTGCAACCTTGAAGTATTCGTCGTTCTTTTTCATACCCGCATTCTACTTAATCTTACCTAACCTTATTTAAGCGCCGTTTA
>JAISRI010000002.1 GCA_031273735.1 Helicobacteraceae bacterium | reverse complement strand
CCATTTTGATTGCCTGCGAAGGCAAAGGCGGCGGCTCTAGCGGCGGCAACGGAGGAAATAACGGAGGAGGCGGCAACGTCGAGCTTCCTCCCGATCCGGGATCGGAAGGCAGAAAGACGTTAGAAGGCATAGACAGTAACAACAATGGCATAAGAGACGACGTAGAAATCGCAATCTATAACTACGCTCCGCGACCAGATCAAGAAAGATATAGAGCGGCGTTGATTCAATGGGCAAAAGCTCTACAAAAGAAAATAAAAGTAAGCTCGTCTAAATTGGATATATTATTAGAAGTTCAACGCGAGAGCAATAGAGCGTCCGAATGTATAAAAAAAGTAAGTCCCGGTAACGGAGTAGAGGAGCTACGCTTTCTGCAAAAAGCGCTTCATAATACGCCGCAACGAAGCTCTGCAAGCCAACGTTTCAATAAAAGAATTGGAACGAGCGGCAAGAATGTTTTTGCTCGAAGCGGCGATCCCGTTCCTTGCGACTACGATAAGAAATAGAGTTTGGCAAGGTCAAAAATAATAAACTAAACGCTAAAACGCTTTAGGATAAACGCCAAAAGATGAACATCTATATCGCCGCCGCAATCGTAGCTCTTGCTTTGATTATATTTAGTTGCGAAAGCAAAGGCGGCGGTTCTAGCGGCGGCAAAACTAGAGAGAGAAAGATAATCAATAATTTTTCTTAATTAAAGGAAGAAATCGGTATGCTTTAGCATCTTAAAATAAAGGACAAAAGATGAAGCGCTACCAAATCTACCGCTGTAGTCGGTGCGGGAACGAGGTCGAGATTCAAAAGGTAGGCGGCGGGGAGCTTATCTGCTGCGGCGTTGAAATGGAGGCGGTCAATCAGAACGTTACGCCTACAAATCTGCTGAAAGCCTTTGCGGGCGAATCGCAAGCGCGAAATAAATACAACTTTTTCGCCGAAATAGCGCGAAAAGAGGGTTTTAATCAGATCGCGGATTTCTTTAACGAGTTCGCGTTCAACGAGCATAACCACGCGAAAATGGAGTTTGCGGCGTATAACAAACTGACGCGCGGCGACGATTGGCAAAAAACGGCGGAAAATCTGCTTTACGCGGCGGCGGGCGAGAAATACGAGCATACGACGATGTATCCCGATTTCGCCAAAATCGCCAAAGAGGAGGGCTTTGACGAGATCGCGCGGCTTTTCACGGCGATCGGCAAGGTCGAGGTCGAACACGAAAAGAAGTATTTGGAGCTTGAAAAAAAGCTCAGAGAACAGGGCTTTTTCGCGAGCGAAGAGGAAGAAATATGGGTTTGCGACATTTGCGGACACGTTCATCGCGGCAAAAAAGCGCCGGGCGCCTGCGCCGTTTGCAAAGCGCCGCAAGCGCATTTTAAGCAAATAGGGCTATAAGTTTTCGCGACGCGCTTGCGCCGACAAAACCGCGCAAGCGCTCATAGTATAAAATCTCGTCGCGCAAAGGATTTTAATGTTCGGAATGGGACTTGGCGAGATTTTATTTATCGCGGTTATAGCGATCGTATTTTTGGGACCCGAAAAACTGCCCGACGCGATGATAAAAACAGCTAAGTTTTTTCGCGCCGTCAAAAAACATCTTACGGAAGCCAAAACCGCTTTGGATCAAGAAATTAACCTAAGCCAACTAAAATCCGACGCGCTAGAATATAAACAAAAATTAACGGACGATCTTACAAAAACCGATCTGCCAAAAAAAGACGATCTAAAAAAGACGATTGATTCGTCTAAACTTGAAGAAACCTCCCGCGAAGTGCGCGATCTTTTTAGCGATCTGGCTAGTAACGTTAAAAAAACCGACGACGAGTTAAAAAATGCTTGAAGATCTAAAGCCTCATATAGCGGAGTTGCGAAACCGTCTGATTAAAATTATTGCCGCGCTCTTAGTCGCGTTTATGATATGCTTTTATTTTTGGGAGCCGATCCAAGATTGGATCAGCGCTCCTTTGCGCGACGCGCTTAATGAAAACGGCGTAGTCATGGCGTATAAAATGGGCGAAAAGTTTTTCACCGCCGCAATGGTCAGTTTTTTTACCGCCTTATTAGTTAGCTTGCCGATCGTATTTTATCAGATTTGGGCGTTTGTTTCGCCGGGACTTTACTCGAGCGAAAAACGTTTTGTGTTACCTTTTACGATCGGCGCGACAGTTATGTTTTTGATCGGATCGGCGTTTGCGTATTACCTTGTTTTTCCCTATGGTTTTAGCTATCTTGTTAACTTTGGCGAAAACGATGTGGTTTCTCAGATTAGCATAGGCGAATATCTAGGGTTTTTTATAAAACTAATTTTTGGCTTTGGCTTGTCTTTCGAGCTTCCCGTAGTCTGTTTTTTCTTAGCTAAAATCGGCTTGATCGACGATAGCTCTCTTAAAGTTTTTTTTCGCTATGCGGTTGTGATTATTTTTATTCTTGCCGCGATCCTTACGCCGCCCGACGTTATATCGCAATTTTTTATGGCGCTTCCGATGATATTTTTATACGGAGTTTCAATTTTGATCGTCAAAGCCGTTAATCCCGCGCAAGAAGCGAAAAAAGAGGAAAAAAACTGAGTTTTTTGTTGAGCGATTACGACTATTTTTTACCAGAAGGTATGATCGCGCTAAAACCGACCTCGCCGCGATCAGATTCTAAACTTTTTGTCTATGATCGCAAAACCGATCGCGTATCTCATTCAAAAACAAGCGATTTGTGCGATTTTTTACCAAGCGATTACGCGGTTATTTTTAATAATAGCAAAGTAATTAAAGCGCGGCTATTTGGCAAAAAACAAAGCGGCGGCAAAATAGAAATACTAATAGCCAGAGAAACCGCAAACGGCGTTTTGGCGTTAGTTAAAGGCAAAACGCGAAAAGGAAATCGGCTAATTTTTGATCGCGATTTATCCGCCGAAGTTTTAAGCGCCGATCTTAACGGCGATCGCCTTCTTGAGTTTTACGAAGCAAATAAAGCGATCGGCTTTGCGCGTTTGATCGAAATTGCCGATCAAATCGGCGTTACTCCTTTGCCTCCATATATTAAACGCGCCGCAAACGCGGAGGACGAAAAAAACTATCAGAGTTGTTTCGCAAAAGTTTTTGGTAGCGTAGCCGCCCCTACCGCGTCTTTGCACTTTGATTCGCCGCTTTTGGAGCGCGTTCGATCGCGTTATAAATGGGCGGAAATTACGCTTCATATCGGGCTTGGCACTTTTAAGGCGGTTGAAACCGAAGATATACGCAACCATAAAATGCATAGCGAATACTATATAATCGGCGAAGAGGCAAAAAATATGATCGATTCAAAAACGCCGATCTTAGCCGTAGGAACGACCGCCGCAAGAACGATCGAATACTACGCTAGGACGCGAAAAATAAGCGGCGAGTGCGATCTATTTTTATATCCAGAAAACCCGCCGCGTCGCATAGACGCGCTTATGACCAATTTTCATCTGCCGAAATCTACGCTTTTTATGCTTGTTTGCTCAATGATCGGCGTTTGTAAAACAAAAGAGTTATACAATATCGCGATTGCGAATAATTACCGCTTTTATAGCTACGGCGACGCAATGCTAATTATATAAAAGGAACAGAAAAATGAGTTTTGAAAGAGCGCGTTTCGAGTTATTTAATCTTGCGAGGATCGCGTTTAGATCCGCTCAATATCTGTTCAAAAAAATCAATCCAAATTACTTTCCGATTGGCGGCGGACTGAATACGGGCGGAGGCGGAACTAACCGCGCCGAATACTGTAAAAATGTTTGGGGTACTCATATTGGAGCGTTTAATATGTTTGCCGCTCCAAAGATTCCGCGCCGAATAGCCGAATTTGGACCTGGCAACTCGATCGGAACGGGACTTTGCGCGCTTTTATGTGGAGCAGACGAGTATTACGCTTTCGATGCCTTTTATTACGGAAACATAGCGGAAAATATAACCGTTTTAGAGGAGTTAATCAAACTATACGATAATGAAAACTTTGATCAAATCAAGCGCAGAGAGAGAGAGAGAGAGGAACGCGCCGATCGATTAGAGAAAATTAAAATGGTTTTAAACGGCGAAAAAGGCGAAACGATAAAGATCGATTATATCGCGACTTGGGAAAATTACGCCGCGCCGCTTCCAAAGGTTGATTTTGTGTTTTCGCAAGCGGTTTTAGAACATATTGATAACCTTGAAAATTTTTACGAAACCCAAGCGCGAATTTTGGATCGCGGCGGCTTTTGTTCCCACCAAATCGATTTTCGCTCGCACGGCGAAACGTTTGAATGGAACGGACATTATGCAATTTCAGAAAAAAAGTGGCGAAGAATTCGCTATGTGCGTCCGTACTCAATCAATCGCGAACCGCTCTCTACGCACGTTAATTTATTAAAGAAAAGCGGTTTTGAAATCGTTTATCTACGCAAAACCGAAGGCGGAAAAAACGCTATTAAACGCGATCGCTTAGCGCTAAAGTTTCGCAATCTTAGCGACGAAGATTTTATGACAAGCTCGGCGTTAATCGTAGCTAAAAAATTATAGGTTTTAACGCGGTTTTACGGATCGCGGCAATTTTAGCTCTAAATATGTTGCGCTATAAAATCGCCGACAATATCTCTCGCGTTGTTTAACCCGCTAATAACGCGAACGTTTATTCCCGCCTCCTTAAAGGCGCGCGCGGCGTTTTTGCATACTTTCGCGGCGATCAAATCGGAACAGTCGCTTAAAATTGAGGTCATCGAGCGAAGCTCGTCGCGTTTACTTTCATAACCGCATTCTTCTAGCGGTTCGCTTTCGGGTTGGCGCTCGTGTTCGCAACCATCTTCGGCTTCCAAATTAACGCGCGGATTTGCGCGAAGTTCCGCTAGTTTTACCGATCGGAAGGCGCCGTTTCCGCTTACGTCAAAAACGGCGAAAAAGGGCGCGTGCCCAGCGTTTGTAAATGATTTTAGACCTTCGTTATGTACTGGAACCGCTACTCTCATTTTTTTCTCCTCTTACCGTTTATTTAAACGCGATCGTTTTCCAAAGACTTTTTTCGTCGTTTAGCGCTTTTTGCGCGATCGCGCATAGTTTGTCCAACTCGTTCGAATCGCCGCCCCACATAGCGCGCCCGATCAGATAGCCTATCGCAAACTCCCGCCAATTTTCATAGCTTGCCGCCGCCGCGTCGTAACCGTTTTCGATCACAGCCCACGCGACTTTTTCGTCGATATAGCCCGATTCGTAAGCCATTCGCGCCGCTACGATCATTCGGCTTGCGTCCCACGCTAAGATCCCTTTGCTTAAAGTTTCCTTATTGATCGTAAAAATCGGGCGCTTTTTTTTGCTATCCATACAGGCGATTAAATGATCGGCGTATTTGCATAGCTCCGTCGCGTTTTCGCCAAACTCTTTTTCGATAGCCTTTTGCCGATCGAGGCGATCGCCGCGCTTTAAAACGTAGGGCAAAACCGCGCCGAAGGAGGATCTATGCCCGCTTTGACGTAACCAATTCAAAACCGCGACTGCGCTCTGTTTATCGACGACGCCCCAAACGTTAGCCAACGTCTTTTCAATCCGATTGCGATCTACGCCCGTAGCCAAACTGTCGCCAAAAAAACCGGCTTGCTCGCTATTGATCAGTCCCGCCAAAAGCGCCCGTCGTCGTATTTGGCTAATCTGCGCGCCCTCCGGACTTTTGGCGAAATCCCTTCTAGCAAGCGATCTGATTGCGGCTTTCGCGTTTGGATTAGCGAAAACGTAGATCGCGGCGCCGATAAGAAGCAAAACGGCGACCCAAACGACGCTCATCTGCGGCTATCTCAAGCGATTAGCCGTCGTCAAGAATGCGGCGGCTTCAATCTCTCTTAAATTATAGAGCGACTCTTCGGCTTGCCGGCGCGACGCGTAAGGACCGACGGCGACGCGGTTAAGATCGCCGCCAAAAGTTTTCGCCGCGTAGCCGCTTGCGATTAGGCTGTTTTCCAGCTTTGCCGCGCCCTGCGCGTCCGCAAAAGCGCCCATTTGCACCCAAAACTCGTCGGCTATTGGCTCTGGGCGGACGTTCGTAACGATCGGCTTTTTGACGATCGGCGCGGCGCTTTGGGTATTTTGAACGTCAATTTCCTCTGGAAAGATAGGTTCGATCGACGGCAGAGGAGTTTTTGGCATTGTAATCGGCGGCAGATCCTGATCGACGACTATAACGTTATCTTCGCTTGTCGTCCATACGTTTGGATCGATAAAGTTATCGGCGTATAAAGCCGCCGCCAAAAACGCGACAGAACAGATAAAAAATCTCATCAAATCCCCCGAACTGATTTTGTAAAACGCATTATACAACGGCGACGATAGCGTCTGCATCTTTGCGTTTGACGCTTTTTTATACGTTTGCCCTACGCTAGCAAATCAACAACTTCAAAATATCCTTCCGGCGAAAAACCTCTTTAAGCGTCTAGGGACGACAAATCGTTACGCGCAAGCAAACGCAACAGCGAAGCTATGGATATACTTGTTAAAAAAACGACGCGACGTTTGTAACAAAATGGGTAAATCGGAAAAGCGCTAGGATATAAAACCTCGTATTGCGGCGCTATTTGTGGTCTTAATATGGGGAATAAACCAACAAAGCGTCTTGTAGAGTGGCGGACAGGGAGGGATTCGAACCCTCGATACCTATTACTAGATATGCGTCCTTAGCAGGGACGTGGTTTCAACCGCTCACCCACCTGTCCAAAAAGCGCGATCAAAAAACCGCGTTTGCAAATGCACGCCGCGATTTTAGCAAAACACGCTTAACGCTTTCAAAACGGCGGCTCTTGGATCGCTCGCCAAGAGAATCGGGCGACCCATTACAATAAAGTCGCAGCGCGCTTCCGACGCGATTTGCGGCGTGGCGACGCGGGATTGATCGTTGGCTTTGCCGCCCTCGAAACGCACGCCAGGGCAGAGCGTCAAAAACCGATCGTCGTTTGCGGCTTTGATCGCTTTGCTCTCATAAACCGAGCAAACCGCTCCGTCTAAACCCGCGCCATAAGCAAAACGCGCCATCTCGATTGCAGCGGTTTCGATCGGCTTGTTGTATATCTCCATAAACTCGTCGTCCGAGAAACTCGTTAGCGCGGTAACCGCCAAAACAATTGGGCGTTTTTTTAGGACGCTTAGGCGATTCATCGTCGTTTCCATAGTCCTAACGCCCGCCGAGGCGTGGAGATTAAACATTTCCACGCCGTGATCGGCGATACCAAGCGCCGCGTCGGCGGTCGTGTTTGGAATGTCGCACAGCTTCAAATCCAAAAAAATCGGCGCGCCGCTCTTGATCTTGACCTCTTTTACGAAATCCCAACCTTCGGCGATAAAACTTCTTAAACCGATCTTAAACCACAGATCAAGCCCGCTTAGTTTTTCGACGATAGCCAGATTTTCTTTGCGCGTTTTTAGATCGAGAGCGACGCAGAGTTTCAAGAGGCGCGCCTATTTTTTCGGATCGCCTCCAAAATGCCGTTGATAAAAGGCGGCGCGTTATCGTCGGCAAGCTCTTTGGCAAGGTCGATCGCCTCGTCGATCGCGATTGGCGCGTCGGTGTCGGTGAAAATTAGCTCGTAACAGGCTAAACGCAAGATCGCCTTTTCCGTCTTTCCAAGCCGATCGATACTCCAATCTTTTGAGATATTTGAAACGATTGTATCGTCGATCTCCGTCAAATTCGCGTAGCTTCCTTCAAAGAGGGCGAGGGCGAAATCCTTGTATTTTTGCGCCATTTTGTTTTCGTAGGATAGGCGGTTAAAATCTGAAGAGCCGTTGCCCATGTCGAGGGCGTAGAGAGCTTGGGCGGCGATCAGCCGCGCCTGATGGCGCGCGCTCAAGCTATTTGCCTAATTTGGCGTAGAGGTCGATCAGCTCGATAAGCCCCGTCATAGCCTCGAAACCCTTGTTGCCCGCTTTGCTTCCCGCCCGCTCGATCGCCTGTTCGATCGTATCCGTCGTAAGCACGCCGAAAGTTACGGGGATCAACGCTTCTAGCGCTACCGCGGCGATTCCTTTGGTCGTCTCCGCAGCCACGTAATCAAAATGCGGCGTGGAACCGCGAATAATCGCGCCCGCGCAAATCGCGCCCGCGTAACGACCGGTTTTGATCGCTTTTTTCAGCGCTAACGGAATTTCAAACGCGCCCGGAACCAAGATCAGATCAAAGTTTTTTTCGTCGCCGCCGTGTCTTATAAAGCTATCTTTTGCCCCTTCGACAAGACGATCGCTAATAAGATGATTAAAACGGGAGGCGATAACCGCGATTTTTGCGTTTTTGGGTAGTTGTAACGCGCCTTCGTAGAGCATATTTTTTAACCTTTACAAACAACCGCCCGCTTAAAGGGCGGCTGCGCGAGTTTATTCGGCGGCTTTTGGAACGCGAATCTCTTTAATCCGCGCCGCTTTGCCGCGCAGATTGCGCTGGTAGTAGAGTTTAGCGCGGCGCACCCGTCCGCGGCGAACGACGTCGATCGTTTCTAGCGCTTCGGCGTAAAGAGGAAATATCCGCTCTACCCCGATATTGTTCGCGCCGATCTTGCGAACGGTAAAGGTTTTGTTCGCTCCCGCGCCGCGCTTGGAGATACAAACGCCCTCAAACGTTTGAATACGGGTTTTTTCGCCCTCTTTAATGCGAATGCCTATGCGAATAGTATCGCCCGCGCTAAACGGCGGTCGGACTCTTTCGCCGATTTGCGCCTTTTCAAAGGCTTCAATATAGCGGTTTCTCATTGTGTTTCCTTAAGGATTCTTAAAAAAGAGCGCGATTATAGTCAAACTTTGCTTTTACCGCGCTTAAACATCTAATTGTTTTAGCAGATCGGGGCGAAAATAGCGCGTTTTTAAGGTTGCGAGGCGCGTTCTAAAAGCGGCGATCGCCTTGTGATTTCCGCTAAGAAGCTCGCTAGGCGTCGTTTGATCTCGAAAAACGCAAGGTTTTGTAAAAACGGGCGCTTCTAGCAGATCGCGCTCAAAACTCTCCTCGCCAAGCGACGAAGCGTTACCCAAAACGTTTGGAACAAAGCGCAAAATCGCGTCGGCGCACATAAGCGCGGGCAGTTCGCCGCCCGTCAAAACAAAATCGCCGATCGAAAAAACCTCGTCGGCAAAAACCTCGATAGCGCGTTCGTCAAAACCTTCGTAGCGCCCGCAAACAAACGCGACGCGCTCAAAACGCGCCAGCCGTTTTGCGTCTTTACTATTAAATCGTTTAGCGCAAGGGGTCATAAATAAAATCCGCGTTTTTGGCTCTTTGCGTTTTAGATCGCCCAAAGTATCGAATAGCGGTTGGGGCGTCATCACCATACCCGCGCCGCCTCCCGTAACGCTATCGTCGGTTTTAAGCCATTTATCGGCGGAGTAATCTCGCGGATTTAGCGTTTCAAACTCAAAAAGCCCGCTCTCTTTCGCCCGCTTTAAGATCGAATCCTCAAAATACGGCGCGATTAGATTTGGAAAAAGCGTGATAAACGTTAGGCGCATATTTTCGCGTTATCCTATTTGTAGTCTGACTAATTATCGCCAAATATCCTTTGCCGTTTGATCCTCTACGAATGTTTTGCTCCTAGCGACTTCTTAAAAAACGATCCAGCCGCCGCCCGTTTTTAAGCCTCGCTTTGTTACTATGGCGCAAAATTGTTCATATCTTAAAATAAGGAACCCTCCCTTGCACTCTCTCCTCGCCTCTCTCAAAAAGCCTTTTATCATCGCCCGCCTAGCCGCGTTTATCTTTATCGTAGCCTACATTATCTCTTTCTTCTCCGATCGCTCTATAGGAAGCGAACGTTCCGTAAAAGCCGATCGCGTAGCGGCGGAAACGTCGTCTATCAAAAGCGTCCGCCGTCTCCAACGCTTTAATGTCGGCGAATTTAACTCCTATGAAACCAGAATGCACCCATACTATAAAGACGACGTTCGTCTTGAAAGCATAATCGTATCCGATAACTTCGCTCGCAGATTCAAACATAACGGTTCTATAACCTTTATAGTAGATAAGAACGAAAGCCTAAAGGATAGAGACGGCGTAATAATGCAAGTATTTGCAGACGACAAGCTAATAGCCGAACAAGCCGAAAACCCATACTCCTATCAAGGACAAGCTAAACCCGTAACAATGAAGTTTAAGATTCCAAGAGGAACAAAAGAGCTAAAATTTCATATTCTAGCGGGTAAAAACCCTTGGAATGACGGAACAATAGTTTCAAATATCAACGTGAATAGAGCAAACCCTTTGCCAACCATTATCTTTTGGCTCTCTTTTATCTTTCTTGTATTTCCAAAAAACTATTACAATCCAAAAACTTGGTTTCCCGCTATTAAAAGCGCGTTTA
>JAISRI010000193.1 GCA_031273735.1 Helicobacteraceae bacterium | reverse complement strand
ATGGCGGAAGCGACTACCATTCAAGACACCCGTTACAAGCAGGTTGATAAAACGATGCGCAAGCTCGGCTACGACAAGAGCGCGTTGATCGAGGCTCTACACACCGCGCAAGAGGTGTTCGGCTATTTGGAAAACGACGTTTTAAGATTTATAGCGGCGGGATTGAAGCTGCCGCAGAGCAAGGTTTATGGCGTCGCCACCTTTTATCATTACTTTCAACTCAAACCAAAGGGCAAACGCGCCTGCGTTATATGCACGGGAACCGCCTGTTATATCAAGGGCGCGAATAAACTGATCGACGCTATGGAGAAAAAATACGGGATCAAACCCGGCGAAACGACGGAAGACGGCGAGCTTTCGCTTTTAACGGCTCGCTGTTTTGGCTCTTGTTCGCTGGCGGCGGTCGCGGTTTTCGACAGACGCACGGTCGGCTATCTTAACGAAGAGAGCGTAATCGCCGAAAGCGAAAGGATGTTAAATGTTGCAAACGCTTGAAGAACTTGAAGAGCTAACAAAAACGCTACGAGAAAAACGAGTCGAGATCAAAGAGGAGATCAACGTCTGTTTGGGGACGAACTGCTTAGCGATCGGCAACGACGAAACCAAAAAAAGCCTAGAAGCCTGTTTGGCGCAAAAGGCGAACAATCAAGACTACAAGATTAAATCGGTCGGCTGTCATGGTTTGTGCGCTCAAGGACCTCTCGTTATGGTTAATAGCGCGACAAACGAGCATGAAGAGATCGTCTATGAAAAGGTGAAAAACGAGGACTCGCAAAGGCTAATCGACGCTATCGTAGGCGAAAAAAGCCCCGATACGCTAAGCGATCTGCTCTGTAAAACCGACATTCCTTTTTTTACCAAGCAGAAAAAAATTGTGTTGGAAAACGCGGGTATTATCAACCCCGATAGTTTAGACGATTATATTCTAAACGACGGCTATCACGCGCTATTTTATTCGCTAACGCATCTAAGCCCCGAAGAGGTTATAGAGCAGGTTAAACTTAGCGGGTTAAGAGGGCGCGGCGGCGGCGGTTATCCAGCGGGACTGAAATGGGAGAGCGTCGCAAAGGCGATCAGCGATAAAAAATACGTTATCTGTAACGGCGACGAGGGCGATCCTGGCGCGTTTATGGATCGCGCCGTTATGGAATCCGATCCCCACCGCGTATTGGAAGGTATGGCTATTTGCGGTTACGCCGTCGGCGCCGATCAAGGTTTTATATACGTTCGCGCCGAATATCCCGTAGCGGTCGATCGTCTGCGCAAAGCGATCAAAGACGCGGAGCGAAACGGCTTATTGGGGCAGAAGATCGCGGCGACGCCTTTTAGCTTCACGATCGAAGTGCGGCTTGGCGGCGGCGCGTTTGTGTGCGGCGAAGCCACCGCGCTGATCGCCTCGATCGAAGGCAATAGAGGCTCTCCGCGCCAAAAACCGCCGCATTTAAGCGATCGCGGCTTTAACGGGCAACCGACGGTGTTGAACAATGTGGAAACCTACGCCAATATCCCGCCGATTTTAAGAAACGGCGGCGAATGGTACGCCGGCTTTGGAACGGAAAAATCCAAAGGAACCAAAGTTTTTGCGCTTACGGGGCAAGTTAAACACACGGGCTTGGTGGAAGTGCCGATGGGTATGACGTTGCGGGAGCTGATTTTTGACGTGGGCGGCGGTATCGACGGCGGTAAAAAGTTCAAAGCCGTTCAAACGGGCGGACCAAGCGGCGGCTGTATTCCCGAATCTTTGCTTGATCAGCCGATCGACTACGAATCGCTAAAAGCGGTCGGATCGATTATGGGTAGCGGCGGCGTGATTGTGATGGACGAAACAAGCTCTATGGTCGACGTAGCTAAGTTTTTCTTAGAGTTTTGTATGACCGAATCGTGCGGAAAGTGCGCGCCCTGTCGCGTGGGGACGGTTCAGCTACACAATCTTTTAGACAAATTCACGAAAAAAGAGGCGACGCAACAGGATTTGACGCTTTTGGAAGAGTTATGCCGTATGATCAAAGAAACCAGCCTTTGCGGGCTTGGACAAACCGCGCCAAACCCCGTATTATCCACGCTTAGATACTTTAAGGACGAGTATATCGCGGGGATTAAAAAGGATAGCGAATGATAGAAGCAAACGTTCAACAACGCGCCCGCACCAAAACGCTAACCATAAACGGACAAGCGTTTAGCGCTAGAAGCGATCAGACGATTTTGCAGATCGCCAGAGAAAACAATATCGACATTCCCGCGCTTTGCGCGATCGAAGGGCTTTCCGACGTGGGCGCGTGTCGTCTCTGCCTCGTAGAGATCGAAGGGCAGAGGGAGCTAAAACCCGCCTGCACGACGCGCGTTAAAGATGGAATGGTCGTTTTGACCGACACCGAAAAATTGCAAAAGCATCGCAGGTTTGTTTTGAGTTTTCTATTCGCCGAAAGAAATCACGTCTGTTCGGTATGCGTGAGTAACGCGCATTGCGAGCTTCAAAAAATGGCGGCGAGGGTAGGGCTGACTCATATCGAAGTTCCGTATCTCTACCCAAAAATGCAGGTCGACGCCTCGCATAGGCGGTTTATCAACGATCCAAATCGCTGTATTTTATGCACTCGTTGCGTTCGCGTATGCGACGAGATCGAAGGCGCTCATATTTTGGACGTTTTTGCTCGCGGTTTTGAATCGCGCATTATCGCCGAAATGGGGCGACCGTGGGGCGAGAGCGAAAATTGCACGGGTTGCGGCAAATGCGTTCAAGTTTGCCCCACGGGCGCGCTAAACGAAAAGGGGCTTTCCATCGCCGAACAGCACAAACGGCGCGGATTTTTGCCCTATCTTACAACGATGAAGAGGGGGCGATAAATGGCGAAAATTCGTTTCGCAACTGTTTGGTTGGACGGTTGTTCAGGTTGTCATATGTCCTTTCTCGATATGGACGAGAGGCTTATAGATATAGCAAGCAAAGTCGAGGTTGTTTGCTCGCCTTACGTCGATACGAAAGAGTTTCCGCAAAACGTCGATCTGACGATCGTCGAAGGCGCGGTTAGTAGCGAAGAAGACCTTGAAAAACTGCGCAAAGTTCGCAAAAACAGCAAGGTTGTTTTGGCGTTAGGCGATTGCGGCGTTACGGGCAACGTTTCGGCGATGCGCAATCTCGTAGGTTTAGAGGCGGCGTTTAAGCATAGTTACGACGATCTGAGCGACGTTAATAAAGGCGCCCGTCCCAACCGCGAAGTTCCTAAGCAACTTGATCGCGTTAGCGCGTTGCACGAAAGGGAGTTTATCGACTGCTTTTTGCCCGGTTGCCCGCCGCCTGCGGACGCGATCTATCATATTTTAACGAGCCTAATCGAGGGCAAAGATTACGACATATTCAACCACACGCGATTTGGAAAGTAAGCTATGAAAACAATTACTATTAACCCCGTAACTAGAATCGAAGGACACGCCAAGATCACGATCCGCTTAAACGACGACGGATCGGTAGAAAAGGCAAACCTCCACGTTTTGCAGTTTCGCGGCTTTGAAAAGTTTTGTCAGGGTCGCCCGTATACCGAAATGCCCGGTTTGACGGCGCGAACGTGCGGTATCTGCCCCGTTAGCCACCTGATCAGCTCCAGCAAAGCCGCCGACGAATTGTTAGCCGTTACGATCCCGCGAACGGGCGCGAATTTGCGGCGCATCGTCAATCTCGCGCAGATCGCGCAATCTCACGCGCTTAATTTCTTTTATTTAAGCGCGCCCGATCTGCTTTTAGGTTTTGATAGCGATCCCGCTAAGCGAAACGTTTTCGGCGCGTTGGAAACGCACCCGCAGATGATCAAAGCGGGTATAAATATCCGCAGTTTCGGACAGAGGATTATAGAGAGGATCGGCGGCGGCAAACGTATTCACCCGATCGCAATCGTGCCGGGCGGTATGCGAAAACCTTTGGAGGCGCAGGTAAGATTGGATATTTTAACCGAGTTGCCGACTCATCTAAAAGCGGCGAAGCAGACGCTGGATTGGTTCAAAAAATCGCTTAGCAAATATCAAGAAGAGGCGCGAGTTTTTTCAAACTATCCCACGTTGTTTTTAGGCTTAGTGGGCGAAAACGGCGAGATCGAGCATTACGACGGCAAAGTGCGCGTAATCGATCATACGGGCAAAATTATCGCCGACGGATTAGAACCGTCCGAATATCAAAACTATATCGGCGAGGCGATCGAGGAGGAAAGCTATCTAAAATCGCCATATTATAAGCCGATCGGCTATCCGAAAGGCGCATATAGAGTAGGTCCTCTTGCTAGACTAAATATCGCCGATAAAATGGGAACGCCGATCGCCGAAGAGGAGTTCGCGGAGTTTAGGCAGATCGAGCGCGGACCGATCCTTAGTAGTTTTTACTACCACTATGCGCGGCTTATAGAAATTATTTACGCGTTTGAAAAGATAGAACAACTCTTAAACGACGAGGAGATTTTAAGCCCGCATATTCGCGCTAGAGCGGAGCCAAATCGCTTCGAGGGCGTAGGTATGAGCGAAGCGCCGCGAGGGACGTTATTGCACCATTATAAGATCGATAAAAACGGCTTGATCGAATGGGTAAATCTGATAATCGCGTCGGGGCATAACAATCTAGCTATGAATCACGGCGTAGAACAGGCGGCAAAACGCTTTGTAGATGGAAATCATATTACCGAAGGCGCGTTAAATCGCGTCGAAGCCGTAATTCGCGCTTTTGATCCGTGTTTATCTTGTTCTACTCACGCGCTAGGCAAAATGCCTATAAAGATCGAGCTTTACGATCATAGCGGCGTTTTAATCGACGAACAAACCCGCGACTAAATATCGCGCTATGGCGAAGGCGCGGGCTTTTTTCGCGGCGGCTAGTTTTAATTTGGGATAAAAAATGCGCAAGATACTCTTTTTAACAAACAACCAAAACGCGACGGGTTTATTTGAATGGCTAGTCGCGCAAGGCGAAAATATAATGATGTTTGAAGGAAAAATAGATAGGCGTTTTATTGATGAAAACGCGATAGATTTTATTATTAGTTACAACTACTGATCGATTATTAAAAAAGACGTGATAGAGACGCTACCTCATAGCGTTATCAATTTGCATATCGGTTATCTGCCATATAATCGAGGAGCAAGCCCAAATATATGGAGTTTTATTGAAAATACGCCTTGCGGAGTTACAATACACGAGATCGATCAAGGCATAGATACCGGCGATATTCTTTTGCAGGAGAAAATAGTTTTTGATAAGAAACTAGAAACTCTCGCAAGCGCTTACAAGAAAAGCTCCGATCTAATTCAAGAGCTTTTTAGAAAAAATTGGCAAGCGTTAAAAAACCAAACGATTAGCCCAATTAAACAGCCCAACGGCGGATCGTATCATAATTCTAAAGCGCTCGAAGCGTTCAAAGAAGCAATAGATTATAACGATACCATTGAAACTTTTTTATTAAAAGTTTCTGCCGTAAATAAACTAGCGCGTTTGTAAAACCTACGCAATTCGCCAACAAACCCGCCATATTTAGTCATTCCCGCGCGGAGCGATAGCGCGTACCCGCGCGTAAATCGCGGAGGAAGGCGGGAATCCAAACTAAAAACCTACGAATTACGATCGCTCATAGGTTGCAATTCTCACGGCTACGCCGTATTTGGATTCCCGCCTTCGCGGGAATGACAGAGGACGGCGGTTTTGCTAAACGAATGAAAGGATCGTCGCATTACAAAAACCGCCTTCGCCGAAGCAAAATCAACAAACGCCGTCATTCCCGCGAAGGCGGGAATCCAAATAGCGCGAAGCGCTGATCTTACTGATTATGCGTAGGTCTTAAATACGCGCGGCTACGCCGTATCTGGATTCTCGCCTTCCTCCGCGATTGCGCCAGCGCGTATCGCGCTAATCTTGCGCGACTTACGCTCCTCTGCTCCGTTATGGAGCGGGGCGCTATGCGAAGAAATGCGGGGCTACGCTAAAGTCGCGGGAATGACTGTAGATGTGGGTTTTATCTAAGTCAAGTTGTCGCGCAAATAGATGTGTGGTTTTTCTTATATACCGCGCGGATCGCTATGATCCAAATAATTTATACCTTAAATATTGAAAGCCGTTCGTTTAGCTTTTCGGTTGAAGCGCGCATTTTTGCGCTGGCGCTTTCGATTGATTCGACGGTCTTTTTATTCTCCTGCGAAAGATCGCTAACGGTTTTAACAAGATCGGTTAATTCCAAGATACCCGCCGCCGTAGCTTTGCTCTTATTCGCGGATTCGCCCTCGATATCCGCCGCGCTCTCGACGCCCTCTAAGGCTTTGCTTAACTCTTTATCGACGACTTCGGTTAGATCGCTTAAGGATTCGGCGCGATCGGCGTTTTGCCTCATCTCGCCGCTAAGCTCCTCGATTGTCTGCGTTATAACGCCGATCGTCGCGTTGCTTTCATTTAAGCTCTTTTGCGTGCGTTCGGCAAGTTTGCGCACCTCGTCGGCGACCACCGCGAAACCGCGCCCGTGTTCGCCCGCCCGCGCCGCCTCGATCGCCGCGTTTAGCGCCAAAAGATTGGTCTGATCGGCTATATCGGCGATCACGCTTAAAACGGAGCGCGTCTGATCGGCTTGAACCACCAGCTTGCCCAGTCGATCGCCAAACTCCGCGATATTTTGCGCGGCGATTTTCGCCGCCTTTTGCAGATCGCCCATCTTTTCTCGCGCCGCTTTTGTGATCTGTCGCGATTCTCCTAGAGCGTTCGCGCCGATTAAAAGTTGATCGTTAAGCAAATCCAGCGTTTCCTTCGCGGCGTCGCCCTTTTCTTTGGCGCTTAAAACGCAACGAAACTCCTCGCTCGAACGGCTGTTGATCTGCTTCGCGTCTAATTCCAGCGCTTTGGCGACTTGGGCGTTTTCGATCGCGTTTTTTTCCGCGTCGTCGATCGAGTTGCGCGTAGCCTCTAAAAAGACGTTGATCGACTTTGCCGCTTTTGCGATCTCGTCGTTACCCTCGATCTTTAGCCGTCTCGTCAAATCAGAACCAAAGGAGTTAATTTCGTCCAAAGCGCGAAGCGATCGCAAAATCGAACGCGCCACGATTAAAGCGATAAGCGCCACGCATAGCACGCCAAACGCCCCCGCGACGATCATAAAAGTCCGCATAGCTACCAAATCGCCGTATTTCTCTTTGGCTAGATTTTCGCCTACCTGCGCGAACTCTTCGTTCTCTTTTTTAATTTCGCCCAAAAGTTTGACGTTCGCGGGGTCGATCGCGAGTTTTTGCGCCTCGTCGATACGCGCCGTTAGTTTTTCCAAGGGAATTATCGCTTCGTCGATAATCGTTTCGACCGAATAGCTGCCCAAATAGGTGCCTAACACCCCTATGATCGTGCCGACGACAAGCGCGCCGCCCGAAAAACAGATAACGATCAAAAACCTTTGAAACACGGTGATTTTGGACAGAATAGACATAAACGTCTCCCGAATAAATTGAAGCTTTGCAATTCTACCAAATCGTCCAAGCGGCGCGTTGTTAAAATCCGCGTTTTTGAAAAGGTTGAAATTGAAAACTTACGATATAGCCGTTATTGGCGGCGACGGGATTGGCGTAGAGATTGTTCGCGAGGCGATCAAAAGTTTAGACGCGGCGGCGAAAAAAGAGGGTTTCGGGCTTTTATATAAAGAGTATTTGATGGGCGGCGCGGCGATCGACGCTACGGGCGAACCGCTTCCAAAGGAGACTTTAGAGGGCGCGAAAAGCGCCGACGCGGTTTTATTCGGCGCGATCGGCGGGACAAAGTGGGACAATCTGCCGCGCAATCTGCGCCCCGAAACGGGTTTATTGGCGCTACGAAAAGGGCTTGACGCTTTTGCGAATTTGCGCCCCGTCAAAGTTTTCGACGAACTAATCGACGCAAGCGCGCTAAAAAGCGAAGTCGTTCGCGGCGTAGATCTGCTAGTCGTCCGAGAGCTTGTAGGCGGCATATATTTTGGCGAACCTCGCGGCAGAGACAAAAGTCGCGGTTGGAATACGATGGTTTATAGTGAAGCCGAAGTCGATCGTATCGCGCGCGTCGCGTTTGAAGCGGCTATGAAACGGAGTGAAAAGGTCTGTTCCGTCGATAAAGCAAACGTTTTAGACGTTAGCCAACTATGGCGCGACGTAGTAACAAACGTAGCCAAAGAGTATCCGCAAGTCGAGCTTACCCATATGTATATCGATAACGCGGCTATGCAGCTTATCAACAATCCGCGCCAATTCGACGTAATTTTAACGGGCAATCTCTTTGGCGATATTCTTAGCGACGAAGCGAGTATGATCGGCGGTTCGATCGGCTTGCTGCCTAGCTCTTCGCGCGGCGCGAAGGGCGGGATTTTCGAGCCGATACACGGAAGCGCGCCCGATATTGCCGGCAGAGGAATTGCCAATCCGTTAGCGACGATTTTAAGCGCGGCGATGTTATGCGAGTTTGCGCTTCAACAGATCGGCGCGGCGCGGCGCATAGAAAACGCCGTAAAAAAAGCGCTGGCGTTAGGCTATCGCACGCCCGATATAGCGAGATTTGGCGCGCTTCGCCAAGCCAATACGACCGAAATGGGCGATATTGTCGCCAAACTGATCGCCGAAGGCTAAGCGCCCGCTCGCGTAGAGGTTAATATCCGAATTTTATCCGCAGTTAGACGAACTTAGTCTTGAACCTTACGCAATAATACGCGCCAAACGACGGCAAATCCGCGTTTAATCAAAGTTTTTTGACAAAAATCGTTGAAAAATAAGAAAACAATCTTTTTTTTGTTAAAAAAATGTTAAAATGCTACGTTTCAGTCCATATAAAGGAGTTCCAATGCGTAGTTCGTTAAAGATAAACGCGCTTCTTGCGTTTGAGAATGATCGCAACGTTGTTGATATTCAAAACGTTGTCGCGACGCAATGCGATCGGGTTTCGCCTACATTAGGGCCACCCCCCCCCCCCCCTGTATTAGGAAGTTAAAAAATCGTCTCTTTTTAGCAAACTTTAGCCGTCGCGCTTTTACGATGGTAGAGGTTATCTTTGTAATAGTTATGGGTCAAGACAAGATTACAGCGGATCTTTCCTAAACTCCCGCAATAGTAGCGAATACAAACTTTCTTTCCTATGATTAAACCTCCATTCGGTCTCTTTCAGACGTAAGCAAATAGAACTTGTCGATTTATCTTAATGTAATCGGTCTTTTTGACGCGCAAATAGAACTTGTCGACTTATTTCAAACATAGTTGATCTCTTTAAGATGCAGGTAGAACTTATCCTTGCGTAGCCCCCTAAACTTAGCTAGTCTCGTTTTAGCCACTCCCCAGAAGCTCTCAATCCCATTGATATGAGCCTTGCCATTAGCAAACTCGTCGTTGGAATGTTTAACTCTGTAATGCCTCTTGTATCCCATATTGACCAACCCATCATAGGCTTTCCATTCATCTGAATAGATTGTGGAACTTGTAGAAGCGCGTTCTGCAATGATAGGCAGTAGTTCGCTCGCGGAGCAGTTTTTAACGATCTAAGTATAAACCTTATCATCTCTCTTTTTCATTCCAAAGACGATTGTTTTACCAAAAGAACCCGCGATAGAGGTTTTCATTTCGCCGTCTCGGCAATTTTCATTCCAAATACAATCGTTTTACCAAAAGAGCCTCTACCTCTCTTACCTTTGACTCTTTTAGCGCTGAAATACGGGTTCCCTGCAAAATCGTAGATTTTGTAGGGTATAGTTCCTTTCGTCTATTTCAATCTCGCCGATCGTGAAATAGGACTCTTTTTCGGCTAGAGAAGCGATCCTAGCGCGAATCTTTGATAGGATCGTATTGATCGTATTGCGGTTTAGCTTCGCTAT
>JAISRI010000188.1 GCA_031273735.1 Helicobacteraceae bacterium | reverse complement strand
TCTTGACATTTAAGCCACGTAACGCTATGATAATAATTGAATATATGTTCAACTATTGACGATAAGGGAGACGATCAATGAAAAACAAAGGCTTTGAAGGCGTTTGCGACTGCAACGCGATACACGAAGAGGTTGTTGCGGCGGCGGCAAAATCGATGCCGCAAGAGGAGATTTTGTTTGACTTAGCGGAGCTTTTCAAGGTTTTTGGCGACACGACGCGGGTAAAAATCCTATGCGCGCTTTTTCAAAACAGAATGTGCGTTTGCGACATAGCGGCGTTGTTTGGTATGACAAAATCCGCTATATCGCATCAGCTTAGGGTGTTGAAACAAGCGAAACTTGTAAGGTTCAAAAAAGAGGGCAAAGTCGTCTATTACTCGCTTGCCGACGATCATGTGAAAAACATTTTCGATCAGGGAATTATCCACGTAAGCGAATAGGCAAACGCGGGCTAAAACGCGGCTTTTTTAGCCGCTTTGGTTGAATATATGTTCAACTATCTAACTAAAACAAGGAGAAAAAGATGAACGAAAACGTTAAATGTTGCGATTCTTGCGGTTGCGATCACGAGCGGTTTTCAAAAACGCCAATCGCGATTGGCGTTTTGCTTTACGCCATTGGCGTAGCTATTGCGCTTTTTGCGGATTTTAACTTATCAATCTTTGGCGAAACGGCAGACACGATCGCGCCGTATTTAGAGTTCGCGATTTTTCTCGCAAGCTATATTTTAATCGGCGGCGACATAGTAAAAAAGGCGTTTTCAAATATCGCTGATCCAAAAAATCTTTTTGACGAAAACTTTCTTATGAGCGTCGCCTCGCTCGGCGCGTTTGCGATCGGCGAATATCCTGAGGGCGTAGCGGTTATGGCGCTTTATAAGATAGGCGAGTTTTTGCAAGATAAAGCCGTGTCAAATTCTAAAAAATCTATTTCCTCTCTTTTAGATATAAAACCCCAATACGCTAATCTAAAAGTAGGCGATAAAATCGTCAAAACAGATCCGCAAAACGTCAAAAAAGGAGATGTTATAGTCGTTAAAGCGGGCGAAAAGATACCGCTTGATAGCGTAGTTATAAGCGGGCGTTCTTTTTTGGATATGTCGGTTCTTAGCGGAGAGAGCGTTCCAAAAGAGGTAAAAGAGGGCGATCGGATATTATCTGGCGCGATCAATAAAAGCGGACTTTTAAGCGCGGAGGTAATAAGCGAATTTGCGCAATCGACCGTTTCAAAAATTGTGAAGTTTGTCGAAGAGGCGGGCGCAAAAAAAGCAAATACGGAGCATTTCATTAGAAAGTTTGCTAAAGTATATACGCCAATCGTCGTTGCGGGGGCGGTTTTGATAGCTATTTTACCGCCTTTAATTTTCCCCGACGCCGTTTTTAGCGAATGGTTTTACAAGGCTTTAGTGTTGCTAGTAATATCTTGCCCGTGCGCGCTTGTCATCTCCGTTCCGCTTAGTTTTTTTGCGGGATTAGGAGGCGCGTCAAAACGCGGTATACTAGTAAAAGGCGGCAACTATCTTGAGGCTTTAAGCCGCGTAGATACCATAGCTTTTGATAAAACAGGCACTTTAACAAAAGGCAAATTCGCCGTTAGTAAAGCGCTTCCTAGCGTAGATTTCAGCAAAGAAGAACTACTTTATTACGCCGCTTGCGCCGAAAGCGCTTCTCCGCATCCGATCGCCGCTTCAATCCTTAGCGCGTATGCCAAAGAGATCGCGCAAAACGATATATCGCTACACGAAGAGCTTTTTGGATTTGGCGTTAAAGCCGTAATTCGCGGCAAAAAAGTATTAGTCGGAAATGAAAAATTGATGCGGGTAAATCAGATCAATTTTGAACCTAAAGAATCGATAAATACGATAGCCTACGTTGCTATAGACGGCGTTTATGCGGGACATATAGCAATATCGGACGAAATAAAGCCGGAAAGTTTAACGATAGCGCGAGAGTTAAGGCGGCTTGGCGTTAATAATATCGTAATGCTTACGGGCGATCGCAAAGATATAGCCAATGATATTGCTAAAAAATTAGCGATTAACGAAGTTTTTTCGGAGTTATTGCCATTAGAAAAAGCCGATAAAATCGAAATGTTATCGCAAAAAGGCAAAAAACTTGCCTTCGTCGGAGACGGCATAAACGACGCGCCGTCTTTGGCTAGAGCGGATGTAGGGATCGCTATGGGCGCTTTAGGTAGCGATATAACCGCGCAAGCGGCGGATATTGTTTTAATGAACGACAACCCAGCAAGCGTAGCGACGGCTATTAAGATCGCCAAAAAAACGACGGGTATCGCTTCGCAAAATATCGCTTTCGCGTTAGGGGTAAAGGCTTTAGTATTAACGCTCGGAGCGGTTGGTTTAAGCGGAATGTGGGGCGCGATTTTTGCCGACGTAGGCGTGTCGATTTTGGCGGTTCTTAACTCAGTTAGAGCGTTTAGGGTCTGATACGGCGAATAATATGCGGAGATTTTCGGAACGCGCGATTAAAGCTCGCCGCCGCTATATTGATAGATCATAGTCGTAAAACCGCGTTTTTGCTCAAGCGCCGCTTGGCTAAAATGGCGAATAATTTACGGCGCAAAAAAGCGTCTAGCGGAGGATTTTGCTTATGCAAGAGGAGATCGAGTCGCTTTTGAAGGCGCATAAAATTACAAACGAAGAGTATGGTCGCCTAGAGAAGATATTGGGGCGAAAGCCAAATCTAGTCGAGCTTGGAATCGTAGGCGCGGCGTGGAGCGAGCATTGTAGCTACAAATCCAGCAAGAAATATTTGCGTTCGTTTCCCACCGAAGCCGCGTGGGTGGTTCAAGGACCTGGCGAAAACGCGGGCGCGATCGATATAGGCGACGGCTACGCCGCCATATTTAAGATGGAAAGCCACAACCACCCTAGCTTTATAGAGCCGTATCAAGGCGCAGCGACGGGCGTGGGCGGTATTCTGCGCGATATTTTCACGATGGGCGCAAGACCAATCGCCAATCTTAATTCGCTTCGTTTTGGCGACATAACCGATCGCGGCGCTGTAGGCAAACTACAACAGCGCTTGCTTCGCGGCGTGTCGGCTGGCATTAGCGGCTACGGCAACTGCGTTGGGATCGCTATGCTAGGCGGCGAAACGACGTTCGACGAACGCTACAACGGCAATATATTGGTTAATGCCTTTACGCTTGGCATAGCGAAAAAAGATCGCATATTTTACGGGCGATCGGAGGGCGCGGGAAACCCCGTGATCTACGTTGGTAGCAAAACGGGACGCGACGGGCTTGGCGGCGCGGTTATGGCTTCGGATAGTTTTGCCAATGAAAGCAAATCCAAACGCCCCACCGTTCAAGTGGGCGATCCGTTCACCGAAAAACTTCTGATGGAAGCCTGCTTGGAGCTTTTTCAAACCGATCATATCGTCGGCATTCAGGATATGGGCGCGGCGGGCTTGACAAGCTCCAGCTTTGAGATGGCTTCGCGCGGAGGCGGCGGTGGCGGTATGAGAATGTATCTCGATCGCGTCCCAATGCGCGAAGAGAATATGACTCCTTATGATCTAATGCTTTCCGAATCGCAAGAGCGAATGTTGATCTGCGCAAAAAAAGGGCGCGAAGCGGAAGTTATCGCGCTTTTCAAAAAATACGAGTTGGATGCGGCGGTTATCGGCGAGGTTACCGATACGGGACGTATGGAGCTATTTTGGAAGGGAGATCTGGTAGCCAATCTGCCCGCTTCTATCGCGGACGATTATGCGCCCGTCTTAGATCGCCCGATCAAACGCCCCGCTTATCTCGACGAGATCGCAAACCTAGAAGACGCGGATATAGTAGGCTCGCTTTCTTCTACGGACGCGCTTAAAGCCTTATTAAGCTACCCCGAAGTCGCCGATAAACGCTTTATATACGAGCAATACGATTCCACAATCGGCGCGGGATCGATCACAAAAATAGGCGAAAGCGACGCGGGCGTTATATTGGTTCACGAAAATGGCAAGGCGATCGCTCTTAGCGTCGATTGCAATCCGCGTTTTTGTTATATCAATCCAAAAATAGGCGCGGCGGCGGCGGTCGCCGAAGCGGGGCGAAATGTGGCAATGAGCGGCGCAACCCCTCTAGCGCTCAGCGATTGTTTGAACTTTGGCAATCCAGAAAATCCCGAAGTGATGTGGCAGTTTAAAGAGGCGTGCGAAGGGATCATAGAGGCGTGCCTAAAGCTCAAAACGCCCGTAGTAAGCGGCAACGTTTCTCTCTATAACGAAAGCGGCGGCAATAGTATCTTTCCAACGCCCACGATCGCTATGGTCGGCTTGCTAGACGATCCTAAAAAAACGCTTACTATGCCGTTCAAAAAAGCGGGCGATCTCGTCTATCTGCTTGGCGAAACTCGCGGCGAATTTGGCGGATCGCTCTATATGAAAGTTTTCGCAAAACGCGTGGCGGGCAAAGCGCCAAAGCTCGATCTTAATACCGAACGGCTCTTGTGGGATAGCGTTATAAGCGCCAATCAACAAGGGTTACTACTTGCGGCGCGCGACGTAAGCGTTGGCGGCATAGCGCTCGCGGTCGCTAAGATGGCGCTTCACGGCAAACTTGGCTTTGAAGGTATGGTAACGCTCGGCGAAGAGCGCGATCTATTTTGCGAAAGTTTTTCGCGGGCGATTGTAGAAGTGTCGTCCGAAAAGAAAGAGGCTTTTGAAAACTTGATCGCGCAATCGGGCTTAAACTACGAGCAGATCGGCAAGGTAACGCAAAACGATCTTATAATCAACTCGATTAGTTTATCTAGCGCGGAGATGAGAGCGTTATATTTTGATTCGTTCGCGGCGATAATGGAGCGGGATTTATAAATTATACGCGCAATCTAGCAAACCTTCGGCGCTATAGCGAGATTAAATAACCTTGATTAAGAAAGTCTAGCGCTTATCTTAATTTTTTCCGCTATGATCTCAAATCATCTTTTCTAAAAAAGGAGTTTCAATGTTTCAAATCTCGGCGGTTCCTTCCTTAAAACTGGGGGGGCGCGCAACCCTTTCTACCATAAAGCTCTAACAAGAGCTTTTAACGCTTTTAGCAAACCCTTTGCTTTAATTACGCTTTTAGCGTTCTTATTTATCGGTTGCGATCTAACGGGAACGCCAAGTAGAGCTTCTAAGGTTACAATTGAATGCTTTGTTAGCTTCTACGACGCTAATCTTGATTTTAACGGCTCTATAAGCGTTCAAGCGAATAGCTTGATCAATATCGCTCAATTAAAAACCGATCTTGATTTAGACGCTACCGCTTTATATCTAGCAAGCGATACAATCGATCATATTGGTAACGCTTCCTATCAAGTAACGCAAAACGTTAATTTTTACGCCGTTCAAAACGTTAAAGAGATACGAACGGAAGCGGAACTAAACAGCATCCGTAGCGCTCCATCAGGCAAATATATTCTGCTTAACAATATAGAGCTAACAAGCGAAACGTTAGGAGCGGACGGCGGCGAAGGTTGGAATCCTATTGGCAATAACTCTAACCGCTTCACAGGGACTTTCAACGGCAACGGACATACAGTCCGAAACCTATGGATCGATAGACCATCGATCATTGGCGTTGGTCTTTTTGGATATATCAACAACGGCGCAAAGATTAGAAATCTTGGCGTGGAGATCGATAATAGCAAAGACGGAGTTAAAGGACAACGATTTGTCGGCGCTATTGCTGGGTATGTTGCATACTCCTCCTCCATAACCAATAGCTACTCTACAGGAAATG